>NZ_FNNO01000005.1:0-238125 GCF_900106985.1 Hydrobacter penzbergensis
CAATTTTCAAATCGTTTCCATTGCAAAATCTGCTAGAACCCAATACAGACAATAATTTCAAAGAACTTATTTATTCAACATCGAAACAACACTGAAAACGATTCAATTTTGAAATTCAGAGACATTGGCCTGGACGAACGATTACTGGAAGGCATAGATGCAATGGGTTACGAAACGGCAACGCCCGTTCAACAGCAGGTGATCAGTCCTATCCTGGCAGGGAAAGACGTCATCGCTTCTGCACAAACCGGTACCGGTAAAACAGCGGCCTTCCTGTTACCCCTCATACACCAGTTACTCACCCACCCTCACGCGCAGCACGATATCAATGCCATGATCATTGTACCTACGCGCGAGCTGGCGATACAGATCGCTGAAACCATGGAGGGGCTTTCCTACTTCACCGATGTAAGTTCTATAGCAGTATATGGAGGCGGCGATGGCAATTCATTTGCCACCGAGAAAAAAGCGCTGGCGCATGGAGTAGATGTGGTGGTGTGTACACCCGGCCGTATGATCGCCCACCTGAACATGGGCTATGTGAAACTGAAAGGATTGAAATACCTGGTGCTTGATGAAGCCGACCGCATGCTGGATATGGGTTTTCATGATGACATCATGAAGATCATTTCTTTTCTTCCCAAAGAGCGGCAAAACCTGTTGTTCTCCGCTACCATGCCCATGAAGATGCGGGAGATGGCCAGGAAAATATTACATCAACCCGAAGAGATCAATATCGCGATCTCCAAGCCGCCCGAAAAAATTCTGCAACAGGCTTATGTGGTATATGAAGCGCAGAAGATACCATTGATCAAAGACATACTGACGCATAAAGATTTCCAAAGTGTCATTGTATTTTGTTCGAAGAAGCAAAACGTGAAACAGCTTACGCGGGAACTGAAGCGGGCACGGCTTTCTGTAGAAGAAATCCATTCCGACCTTGAGCAACAACAACGCGAACAAGTGTTGCAGGATTTCAGGAATAAGAAACTCAAGATACTCGTAGCAACAGATATCCTCAGCAGGGGTATCGATATCGAAGACATCGACCTGGTGATCAACTTCGATGTACCCAACGATGGAGAAGATTATGTACACCGCATTGGCCGTACGGCAAGGGCGGCCAGCGAAGGAACAGCGTATACCCTCATCAGCGAAAGAGAACAAAATAAGTTTGCACAGATAGAAAGCCTGATAGAAAGACAGGTAGAAAAGGCGGTTGTTCCGGAAGTATTCGGACCAGTGCCTGCTTATCAGCCCAGGCAGGGACGCCCCCCTCATCATAAAAAAAGAAGGTTCCACGGACCTCCCAGGCATAAAAAAAACTAAACGGTTTTTTCTTCACCCAATTGCAATAGACTAATGATGGTAATGCTGCCGTCGTGATCGATCGCCATTTCTTTTTGCGTTGTGCAGAAAGGCAATAATTTTTCTATGAATGGTTTCGCTGCCAACCGTTGCGGCGTGGTGAGCACGATACGGGTTCCTTTGTGCAGGAAATGCATGATCACACGCATCAATGCATCAAATTCCGAAGAGTGATAATTCACATCACTCAAAAGCAGGATATCAGTTTCTATATCTGCCGGCAAATGATGCCAGTTGAGCAATTGACATTGGATCGATGTTAATTGATGATGCGCAATAGATCGCGCCACTACTGCTAACGGTTCGGGGAGATAATCGCTGCAACATACTTCACCCGCATAATGCGCAGCGATCAAAGAAGGGAGTGCCAGGCCGGCGGCCAGTTCCAGCACTTTTTTGTTCCGGAGTAAAGATCTGTTTTCAACCAACCACCTGCCCATTGCTATGGCAGCAGGCCATAAACGGGCCCAGTAAGGGAAAGGAGCCGTAGTATTTTGCTGGTACAAATGGCGTACCTGCTCCTGATTGGGAACATACAATGATTGCTGGTGACCATCCCATTCAAAATGCCGCAGTTCCAGTTCAAAAATCATGCGGCAAAGGTGCAACAATCAACATCAACTGCCCCAGATATTCGGGTGTTCTGCAAAATAAGGCAGCGCAAATGCACCCATGGCGCCGGTAATGATCTCAATGCCCATAGTAAGACCGCGCGCAGCAGGAGGCATGGCAGCACCCGAGGGTAACATGTTAGGTCCAAGGGGAATGAATGCTACGATCACGGTCAGTATTACCGCGAGAACAATATACACGATGAGGCCTTTTTTGATGTATTCGCGAATAACGGCATACACGATTCCCGCGGCGATCAAGGTAGGAATGGTAAAGAAAATGATAGAATTGATGCCGATGTATTCGGCGAATTCATAACCGGTGATCTTACGGTAAATGATGTCAAAGGCAAGGTTGATAACTGTTCCGGCGATGCCTACAAACAAACCTCCGAGGATTCCTCTTACGGGGAGGGTGTACTTATACGGTGAAGCGGATTCCATATATTTCTGGTTTTAAGTTCATTACTGAAATCATAAACCATACAACCGGAAAATGCCATTCTGGTCCAATGCCTTGTAGAAGAGCCTTTACACTACAAAATTGGTTAAATTTATTTACTTCTGCAACCAGGCAGGAGCAGGTCCTGGCAACATTTTTCCGGATTCAGTGTTTTACGCCTGAAATAGGGTGTTTTTCCCATTGCAAAAGCTGGCCGCAACGAGTAATTTAACAATTCGTACGCCAAAAAGATCTCTTATGAACCTACTATCTACCCCCATCCTGTCCATAGCCATTTCCATTGTTATTTGCTGGGCGCTGTTTGCCATGTTGTGCAGCATGATCCACGAGTCCGTTACAAGGGTAAAAGCCGAGCGTGGCCGGTTCATGAAGCAATACCTGCTTCAGCAGTTGCACGACTATCCAAACGACATCAACTGGGCCAAACTCCTCTATGCGCATGGCTCGATAGATCTGTTGAGCAGGGCGGTCAATAAACCTACCAGTAATATAGCGCCTGAATTATTCGCGTCAGTTATGATAGATATTGTAGGCCAGTCGCAATTGGTACAAAGAAAAAAAGACGCTGCCGCAGAAGCGATCCGTTACCAGAATCCGCTGCTGCACGATTTCAAAGCAGCCACGCTCGTGCTGCAGCCCAGCGATGTGATGGTTTCATTGAAACAATTCATGGATAATGCAGAACTGCGGTCGACAGTCAACGGAACCGTAGATGAATCGAAAGTATATGAGTTGCTGCTGGCAAACATAGCACAGTGGTTTACAGAATTAACAGGCCGCATAACAGAATGGTATCAGAAAAAAACACGCATGCGATTGTTCATGCTGGGTGTATTGATCGCATTGCTCATCAATGTAGATAGTATACAGTTGTTTAACCTGTTCAGCAAAGACGATAACAGCAGAGGGGCGATCCTCCATTTTTATCAACAGAATGAAGAATGGCTGGAAAAACAGGCAAAGAGCGATACCGCGCAAGCCGATATGCAAAGCATGATGCAGCAAACACAGGCTTATGAAAAAAAAATAGATTCATTATCCCAATCGCTGAAACTACCGGTAGGCATGGGTTACAGCATTATCAAACGATCGGTGCGGCACGCGATGAGCTGGAATGAAATATGGACGAAGCTATTGGGCATCCTGATCAGCGGTTTTGCTGCCAGCTTCGGCGCTCCCTTCTGGTTCAACCTGCTGAAGCGAACCAATAACAACATTCCAAAACGCGCTAAATAACCCTGCCATGCAATACTATAATGTACACAGTCATGTTTTTACGATGGACAATGCCCCCAGGCGTTTCCTGCACATGTATTTGCCCGATGCCGTTGCAAACGCTATTGATACCATGACGAATACCCGGCCCGGAGCCCTGGCGCTTGCGTGGCTGTTGTCTAAATTACCCGGAACAGCAGGGAAACGCTACGCCAGTTTTTTGAAGATCGGCAAAAGCTGCGGACAGCTCGATGTTTTTGAAGACTTGTTGAAGCAATACAATGATCCGGATATCAAATTCGTGGCGTTGTCTATGTTCATGGAAGAGTGTGGCGCCGGCTATTCCACCTCGGGTTTTGCAGGGCAGATAGAGGAATTGTTGCAAGTGAAACAACAATATCCCGACAGGCTCCTGGTATTTTTAGGACTTGACCCGCGATGGGACGCCAAAGGAAAGAAACTGAAAGATATGGTGGCCGGATATTTTGATACTAAGCTCCGCATCAATGCTTCCCGTTCGGTGTACCCCTTTGTGGGCCTGAAATTGTATCCCAGCACGGGCTTTTATATTTTCGATGAAAGGCTGAAAGAAACACTGGAATGGGCCGCAGAAAATGAAGTGCCCGTTCTTAGTCACTGTAATTACCTTGGAGGCATTTACAACAATGATACCCGCCACCTGCAATCGACCCTGAACTTTTATGATCCGTATGCCAGGAAAATGTACGACCAGCCTGTTTATCAGAAGGAGTCTCATTTTTGGAAGAAAATATTCGGCACCAATACGGCAAACAATAACAAGATCAGTTGTTCGTATTTCCTCGAACCGGCCAGTTACAAATCAATGCTGCATTATTTTAAATACGCGTTCAAGAAAGAACTGAAACTATGCCTGGCCCATTATGGTGGAGACCAACACATCCTGGCGGCACATGGTTATCCCATCAATGAACGTGCATTATATGGTGTTGAGAAAAAGAACTGGTGCAGCCAGATACAGGAACTGATGCAGGAATTCTCTAACCTGTACACAGATATCTCTTATGCAGTACACAATACCAAAGTGCATGCACCGGTTTTTGATGACCTGAAAAATAACATGTTCACTAACCGCCTTCTTTTTGGTACCGATTTTTTCATGACAGAGCAGGAGATACCGGAAAAGGATGATTATAATAAATTCAAAAGCGATGCCCTGGCGCAACCTTGTGGTAGTGGCACTGCCTGGGACCAGATGGCGGGTCACAATGTAGAGCAGTTCTTGCATAGCAAATATTATCCCGGGCGGGTAGTATAAAAAAATGAGCATAATCATATGCTATTTATGCAAAGCCATCCAACGGAGGATGGCTTTTTATTTTTTCCGCTTACTTTAGAGCATTCACCAATCTTTTGTTTGCCATGAAGCCTTCCGAAAAATCGCGCCGCTCCTTTTTAAAAAATGCAGCATTGTTATCAGCAGCATCCGCATTCCCTTCTATCATCACCAAAGCATGGGGTGGGCCTGCACCGAAAACCATCAAGCCCGGCGAAAAAGTGAACCTCGCCTGTATTGGCATCGGTAACCAGGGCGGATCGGATGTAATGTCTTTCGATAAAACAGGACTGGCCAATTTTGTTGCGTTTTGCGATGTAGATATGGGAGCGCCACAGACATTGGCGGTATTGCAAAAATTTCCCAACGTGCCCCGCTTCCAGGATTTCCGGATGATGTTCGATAAGATGGGCAGCCAGATAGATGCAGTTTGCATCGGCGTACCTGACCATTCGCATTTCGCTATTACCATGATGGCATTGGCACTGGGCAAACACGTATATGTGGAGAAGCCCATGGCACGCACCTTTAATGAGGTGGAGCTGATGATGAAGGCGGCTGCGAAGCATCCCAAAGTGGTTACACAAATGGGTAACCAGGGACATTCAGAAGCTAATTATTTCCAGTTCAAAGCATGGAAAGAAGCAGGCATCATCAAAGATGTTACCGCTATCACAGCACACATGAACAGCGCCCGCCGCTGGCATGGCTGGGATGCACATATCAAACAACTCCCTCCCAAAGAGCCCATTCCTTCTACGCTCGATTGGGATACCTGGCATGGTGTAACACAACTGCACGACTATAACCACGATTATATCAACGGCCAGTGGCGTTGCTGGTACGATTTCGGTATGGGCGCGCTGGGCGATTGGGGTGCACACCTCATCGATACCGCTCACCAGTTCCTGTCATTAGGATTGCCATATGAAGTGGGCATGCTGAAAGCAGAAGGGCACAATGCATTCTTCTACCCGCAATCATCCACCATCCTCTTCCGTTTCCCCGAGCGTGGTAATATGCCGGCCTGTGATATCACCTGGTACGATGGGGTGAACAACCTGCCGCCGATCCCTAAAGGGTATGGCGTGATGGGACTCGACCCCAATATCCCGCCGCCCAGCAGCGGATCCCTGCAGGCGCCCAAACTGAATCCCGGTAAGATCATCTACAGCAAAGAGCTTACTTTCAAAGGCGGCTCGCATGGAAGCACACTTTCCATCATACCGGAGGAGAAAGCAAAAGAAATGGCTTCTAAACTGCCGGAAGTACCCAACAGCACTTCAAACCATTATGCCAACTTTTTGAAGGCTTGCAAGGGAGAAGAAGAAACGCGTTCACCATTCGCGATTGCCGGTCCGCTGAGCCAGGTATTCTGCCTGGGTGTGCTGGCGCAAAAACTGAACACGAAACTGCAGTTCGACCGGAAAACGAAGACCATCACCAATAACAAAATGGCCAATGAAATGCTGACGGGGCTACCTCCCCGCAAAGGATGGGAGCAGTATTACAAAGTATAAGACTGGCGGTTTAAGTGTGTAAATTGCAGTGGCGATTTACACACTTAAACATAATGCCATGCAGTTCGATCTTGAAAAATCAATAGAGATCCTTGGGCGCACACCCGATGTGCTGAATACCCTGTTACGGGGTATTGCCGATGATTGGGTACTGAACAATGAAGGCGGTGAAACCTGGAGCGCTTATGATGTTATGGGACACCTGATTCATGGAGAGCGAACCGACTGGGTCGCCCGCATGGAGATTATCCTTTCAGATGGGCCCAATAAAACATTTGCACGTTTCAACCGGTTTGCCCAGTTTGAAGAAAGCAAAGGAAAAACCTTGTCGCAATTGTTGGATGAATTCACCAAAGTGCGTATGGAGAATATAGACCTGCTTCGTTCAAAAAAACTCACCCATAACGATCTCGGCAAAACAGGTATCCACCCTTCTTTCGGAGAAGTAACATTGGAGCAATTGTTGGCCACCTGGGTTGCCCACGACCTGAACCATATTGCACAGGTGTCGCGTGTGATGGCCAAACAATACAAAGAGGCAGTGGGGCCATGGATCGAATACCTGCGGATATTGCAATAACCTGCTGAAAAAAGAAAGGCGGTCATTGTAATGCTCTCTACTTCCATTAACCCCGACGACCGTTCAAAGGCCGGACAAATTGCTGCGCTTGCCGGATTCAAACACAAACCCCTGACAAGGGAAATTATAGAAGAAGTGTTGACCGATTGTTTTAATGAATGAGTATCTTAGAGGTATAGGTGATCAAATGGAAGAACTAAGATACAGGGATGCAACCCAGGCAGATTTGGCAAAAATTGTTGAGATATACAATTCAACGGTTGCATCGAGAATGGTTACAGCCGATACCGAACCGGTTTCGGTTGAAAGCAGGCAAGGATGGTTCAACGAACACAGCGCTTCCAGGAGACCGCTTTGGGTTATTGAAAATAACCATGATGAAATAGTTGGCTGGGTTAGCTTTCAATCTTTTTACGGAAGGCCGGCTTATGATAGTACGGTTGAAATAAGTATTTATTTGGCGGAGAACCAGCGAGGGAAGGGACTGGGCAAACAAGTCCTGCAGTTTTGTATCGATGAGTCGTCGCAATTCGGTATCAAGACCTTACTCGGATTTATCTTCTCGCACAATGAACCCAGCCTGAAACTGTTCAGGCATTTTGGATTTGAAGATTGGGCTACATTGCCCAATATTGCGATACTGGACGGAGAAGAAAGGGGCTTGAAAATTTTAGGCAAACGGATTGCCTGATAAAGGAATAATACAACAGCATGTACTGGAAGCAATTAGTTGATCCGTTTCATAATATAACCTTATCGGCGGCGGTGGCTGTTTTGCCCATACTGTTTGTATTCTGGGCCCTCCTGGTAAAAAAAATGAAAGGCTACAAAGCCAGCCTGCTGGCAACCGCCCTGGCCATACCCATTGCTATTTTCATTTACCAGATGCCTGCCGGGCTTGCTCTGTTATCTACCGCACATGGTATGCTGTATGGAATTTTCCCGATATGCTGGATCATGATCACGGCAGTATTCCTTTTCAATGTAACGGTGAAGAGCGGCCGGTTCGAGATCATCAAACAGTTCATGGCTTCCATCACGCCCGACAGGCGTTTACAGGCCTTGCTCATTGCATTTTCTTTTGGTTCTTTTTTGGAAGGGACTGCAGGTTTTGGATCACCAGTGGCCATCACTGCAGCGATGCTGGTAGGTTTGGGTTTTGATCCGTTGTATGCGGCAGGCTTATGCCTGATTGCCAATACAGCTCCTGTGGCCTTTGGTTCTATCGGCATCCCGGTAACAGTTGCATCGCAGGTAACCGGTATACCTGAAATGGCCATATCTCAAATGGTGGGAAGAACACTGCCATTTTTATCCATGCTGCTTCCTTTTTACCTGGTGGTATTGATGGCCGGATTCAGGAAGGCCATGGAAGTGTTGCCAGCGATTTTGGTATCGGGTTTGTCTTTCGCTTTTTTTCAGTGGTTCACATCAAACTTCCTGGGACCCACACTGCCGGATATCATTGCAGGTGTGTGCTCAATTGTTTCTTTGCTGGTGTTACTGCGTTACTGGAAACCAAAAACGATATGGAGATTTCCTCATGAATCAGCTGTGGTGGCAGCGAATGAAACCTCTCATTCCGCTAAAACCATTACCAAGGCTTGGGCGCCGTTTATGGTGCTCACGGTTTTTGTGATTGTATGGGGATTAAAGCCGGTAAAAAGTTTCCTGGATAGTATCAGTCTTTTATCGTTTCCAATACCCGGTTTGCACAATGCCATTATGCTGCCGGAAGGAGACAAATTGTTACCGCAAGTGTTCAAGTTTAATTTTCTTTCCGCGGCGGGTACCGCTATTTTATTTGCGGCAATAGTAGGTGTATGGCTATTGGGGTTAAGCGTTAAAGACGGATGGAAAATATTCATACAAACCCTTGTGCAACTTAAAATACCCATCGTTACGATTGCTGCTGTTTTGGGTTTTGCTTATATCCTGAACAATTCAGGTATTACCGGCACCTTATCGAAAGTATTGTCCAACACAGGTGTACTGTTCCCATTCTTTGCACCGGTGCTGGGCTGGCTGGGCGTTTTTGTAACCGGCTCCGATACATCATCCAACGCCCTGTTCTGCCATACACAAAAAACAACGGCGGTTTCAATAGGCGTTGATCCGGTGATTACGGTTTCGGCCAATATTTCCGGGGGCGTAGTAGGTAAAATGATCTCGCCATCCTCTATTGCCGTAGCGGCCGCAGCCGGCTCTATGATTGGCAAAGAATCGAATCTGCTCCGGTTTACGATAAAGCATAGCTTTATCATGCTCTTGTTCATCAGTATGATGACTTTGGCGCAGGCATACTGGCTTAAGTGGATAGTGCCTTAAAATAGAACAGACATGAAAATAGTTGTACTGGATGGATATGCATTGAACCCGGGAGATCTCTCCTGGGAGGCTTTGCAACAATCAGGTGAGTTAACGGTTTATGACAGAACCCCGGCAGATCAAATCGTAAAAAGATGCGAAGGCGCTGAGATTGTTTTTACAAATAAAACACCGCTTACAGAGGAAACGCTGAAACAGTTAAACAAGCTGCAATACATAGGCGTATTGGCCACCGGGTACAATGTGGTGAATACGGCTGCTGCTAAAACACAGGGCATCATCGTGTGTAATGCTCCGGATTACAGTACGGCATCTGTGGTGCAAACGGTTTTCGCGCTCCTGCTGGAATTAACCAATCATGTACAGCGGCACAGCGATGCCGTAGCATCCGGTAAATGGAGCCAGTCGAAAGACTGGTGCTTCTGGAATTATCCGCTTTCAGAGTTATCAGGTAAAACCCTTGGTATCATTGGGTTTGGCAATATAGGCCAAAAAGTGGCTGCTGTTGGTGCTGCATTCGGTATGCATATTTTGTGTACCAGCAAAACCCGGCGGACACATACAGGTGTACAGGATTTCCGCTGGGTAGACACGCCGGAGTTGTTGTCAAATGCAGATGTAATTAGCCTGCATTGTCCGCTCGTGCCCGAAACAAAAGGGTTGATCAATAAAACCACTTTATCACAGATGAAACGAACGGCTTTCCTGATCAATACATCGAGAGGACCGGTAGTGGAAGACGATGATCTTGCGCACGCACTCAACAACGATGTGATTGCCGGCGCCGGACTGGATGTGCTCACTACAGAACCGCCCCCACCGGATAATCCGCTGTTGAAAGCCAAAAATTGCATCATCACACCACATATCGGTTGGGCAAGTAAAGAAGCCAGGCTTAGGTTGATGCAGATTACCGTTGACAACCTGAACGCATTTATGCAAGGCAAACCGGTAAATGTTGTAAACTAAAATTCATCATGCATATCCTGATCTCACCGAACGCTTTCAAAAGCAGTCTTGATGCAGGCAGTGTTGCCGATGCTATTGAGATGGGATTGCAAAGCAGCCGGTTGCATTTCACCAGTGAAAAAATACCGGTTGGCGATGGCGGCGATGGAACAGGAGAGCTGCTCATCAAACAAAGCAATGGCATTCATATAACAGGCAGGGTACATAATGCTTTGGGAAGTATCATAGACAGTTCATTCGGACTAATCGATAACCAGGATACTGCTGTGATAGAAATGGCCAACGCCGCTGGTATCCGTTTATTGGAACGGGCAGCCCTGAACCCATTGAAAGCCTCTTCTTACGGAACAGGCGAACAGGTAAAAGCAGCGCTGGACAAAGGCGTAAAGAAAATCATCATCGGCATGGGCGGCTCTGCAACAGTAGATGGCGGGGCCGGGATATTACATGCATTGGGGGTTCGGTTTTTAAATGCATCGGGTGAGGAACTGTTCCCCAACCCAGAGAACCTGGCAACGCTAAATGAAATCGATACCAGCAAGCTCGACAAGAGAATACCGGGTACAGAAATTATTGTCATGTGCGATGTTCAAAATAAGTTATTGGGTGATAAGGGGGCAGCCAGGGTTTTCGGTCCGCAAAAAGGCGCTACAGCAGAAGGATTGATCATACTTGAAAAATACCTTACACAGTTTGCAACGATCATCCATCGCAACACGGGTAAAAAAGTGGATGACATCAATGGCGGTGGCACGGCAGGAGGAGCGGCAGCAGGACTGTTCGCGTTCCTCAATGCCCAACTGGTGAATGGGATCGATTATTATCTCGACCGGGTAGGGTTTGAAGATGCCCTGTCAAAAGCCGATCTTGTGATCACAGCGGAAGGCAGTATCGATGAGCAGAGCCTGGAAGGCAAAGCGCCGTTCGGGGTTGCAGTGCGGGCAAAAGCAAAAGGTATTCCGGTGATAGGAATGGCGGGGAAAGTGCCATTGAATACTCACCATGAACTCAATCGATACTTCGATGTTTTATTGTCGATAACAAATGAACCATCGCCTTTAACAGATGCATTGAAACATACGCATCAAAACCTGGTACGACTTGCCGGTCAACTGGGAAATTTATTAACGTTGAACACCTAAAAACAGATACATGATAAACATAAATGCAATTGTTGCAAAAGAAGTGGTGCCGGGTTTTTGGGCAAGATTCGTTCATGCCGATTCCATGACACTGGCCTACTGGGAGGTAAAAAAAGGGTCTTCCATTCCATTGCATAAACACATCCATGAACAGGTAATGCAGGTACATGAAGGCGAATTTGAATTTACGGTTAATGGAGAAACGAGAGTGTACACCCCGGGCATGGCCGTGGTCACCCCTTCAATGACGGAACATGGCGGAACGGCTCTTACCGACTGTAAACTTTTCGATGTCTTCAGTCCGGTTCGGGAAGATTACAAAGCCTTTGCCACATAATATTTTAGCCTTGTTCAGGTACGTACATTTTTTATTGATTGCCTGCCTGTTGCCATTCCTGTTACCGGCACAAGACAAGCCTTTGTTCAATGTGCTGGGTTTTTATACCGGCAAGCAAGACCTTGCGCATATCAGTTTTGTGCAGGAAGCCAATCCCTGGTTTACACAGTTGGCAGCAGCTAATCATTTCAGTTATACAGCTACAAACGATTGGAGCCGGTTGAACAAAGACACATTGAAACGATACAACGTAGTTATATTTCTTGATAGTCGCCCTGAAGCGCCGGAACAACGCGAAGCATTTCAACAATACATGGAGCAAGGCGGCGCATGGATGGGATTTCATTTTTCAGCTTTTGCATTAACGCCTTCGGCTTACCCGCAAAATTGGAATTGGTATCACAATCATTTCCTCGGCTCGGGTCAATATGCCAGTAATACCTGGCGGCCTACTTCAGCAATAGTGCGTGTAGAAAAGAAACAACCTGCAACACAGCACCTCCCGCAAATATTTAAAACGGCACCGAATGAATGGTATCGCTGGGAAAACGACCTGCGGCAGAATGCCGATATCGATATCTTATTGTCTATCGATCCTACCAGCTTCCCGTTGGGCACGGGGCCCAAACCGCATGAGATCTGGCACAGTGGTTATTACCCGGTTGTATGGACGAATAAAAAATACCGGATGATTTACCTGAACATGGGACATAACGATATGGATTATGGCGGCACTAACTGCAGCCTGTCGTCTACGTTCAGTAGTCCCGAACAAAACAAGCTGATCAGGGATGCATTGATCTGGCTGGGAACAGGAAGCCTAGCCGATTGACTTTTTTGTTTTTATATGCTGTTTCAGTTTTTCTTCATCGATGATGCGTATGCTTTTCCCCGAAGTGGCGATGATCTTCTTTTGTGTAAGTTCTGAGAGAAACTTAAACACGGTTTCGTAAATGGTGCCGGCATAAGCGGCTATATCGCGCCTGGCCACAGGAACCGAAATATAACCTTCGCTGTTAACACCCCATATTTCTTTCATTTCCAGCAGTGCATCGGCAATCCTTGCATTTACTTCCATCAGTGCCAGGTTGCGCATGCGCTTTTCGGCTTGCTGTAGTTCAACCGCATAAAACTGTACCAGCTTATGGGTAAGCGCGTGATTGCTTTTCATGGTTGCTTCCCAGAAAGCATTATCAATAAAACAGAGTTTCACATCTTCCAATGCTGTTGCAGAGATCGGGTATATCGGATCGCTTCCCATACCCCGGTGCCCCAGGATATCTCCTTTTTTTGCAAAACGGATGATCAGTTCTTTTTGCTCCCCCCATTCTTTATGCACTTTTACCGACCCGGAATACAGGAAATAGATACCGGTCACTTTCCCGCCTTCACCAAATATTTGCGCTCCTTTTTTGAAACGCAGGGTCGTTTTTTTTACTTCTACCAGGGCCTTCCATTCGGGCAGGCAGGAGCTGCAGAGAAAACAATCTGAAATATTACAGGAACTCACTTGCATATAGCAATGATACAAAGATTATATACAAATACGGGTTTTATAAAATATTGTATATACCATTTTTTACTATTATTTAGCTTTTAAAATAACTAAAAACATATTATTTGCAATAGTTTTGCACCTGCTGGAAGAAAACCGCTAAAGAAATTAATTTTTATCATAATAAAACAAGTTTTATGGATTACAATTATGAGCAAACGCCTTTTTCGAAATCGGTTTTCACGGGTTTGTTTGCGGGGCTTGCAACAACGCTGTGTTGTTTGGTGTATGATTTTATTTACAGGTATAATACAGGATTTACGCTTTCGGCCATCATCAATGTGGCTTCTATCATTTTTGCTTGCAATGTAATATTGGTTGTCTGCGGCATGTTGTACCAGGTATTCAGGAAAACGATCAAAGGGGGTGGCGTTGTATTTATTGTGCTGTTTACAGCGCTTTCCTTGTTTTTGCTTTGGAAAGCAGCAGGTGTTCAGCGTTCTCCTATCGAATCGGTTTCTGTGCAGTTCAGGGGTTTGCTGATGGGTGTGATTGCTATTACCGGCGCAAGCATTTCCTTTCTTGTTCCCTACCTCTACCATAGTAAGAAGTTTGCCGAACACGTTATATAACATGGCAATATTGAGAAAGGACTGTTCTTTTTCATCGCAGAAGGCGATGAGGAGGCTTACTCTTTCATCGCTTTTCTCAGCATTGCAATACTTTTTGGCACAGCGGTAGCAGCATCTTCTTTTCCTTCGTATTCGAGCGAAAGATAACCGTGATAGTTTACGTTGTTGAGTATGGAAATGATGCGGTCGTAATCGAGGTCGAGTGTATACCATTCACCTCCTCCGTAATAGGTCTTGGCTTGCACAAAAACGGCTTGAGGCGCAATCTTCTCTAGTTTCGAATAAGGATTTTCCAGGAAATTACCAGTATCCATTAAGAGGCCCAGCCAGGGTGAGTCGATGGCTTTTTTAATGCGCAGCATACCTTCGGGAGTGGAGCAGAGGCCCCAATGGTTTTCCAGTGCCAGCACAACACCGTGCTGTTCGGCTGTGGGAATGCATTGTTGAATGGCTTCTATGCACCATTTGTAGCCGTCGTCTTCTGTATAACCGGGAAGAATAGGTTCTATACCACGGTTTTTCATCAGTTCATCGAATGATGCGGTAGTACCCCATCTGCCCGAATTGAGCCGCATGCAGGGTACACCCATTTTTGCAGAGAGCTCAATCCATTCTTTTGTATTATCGATATTCTTTTGCCATTCTTTTTTATCGGGTGTTACAAATCCCTGGTGAATAGAAAGACAGGTGAATGCAATGCCGTTATTATAGGCACGCCGTTTCAGTTCGTTGATGTATTTGGTGTCGGTACCGTTCATCTGCCTGTGTAGGATATCGATGCCTTCCACTCCTAGTTTTGCTGCTTCATCAATTACTTTTTCAACAGGGAATTTTTCTCCTTTGAAATGCCAATACGAATAAGAAGAGATACTGAGTTTGATACGCGGTTTCGGCTGTACAGCAACTTCGTTGTTGTTGCTGATACGAACGGCGGGTAAAACGGCAGTAGCCAAAGCACTGCCAAATCCATTACGGATGAATGAACGACGTGAGTTTTTCATACTTGATGCAATCAGGTTTTAGAGGTTATTTGAAAATTAATGAATAATATTCATAACCTGGTAAGTCCTTTTTTTGTATTATTAATGAATAATTGTTCATAACACCACCACCACTATTATGAAAAAGATCTGTACACTTTTCACAGGATTGTTTTTACTGCTTTTATCTTTTCACGCAAAGGCCCAGTCGCCACAGACCAACGATTATTTTGTAGGCAAATGGAATGTTGATGTGAAAGCCACACCCGAGGGCGACAAAAACCTGATCGTTCACCTGGAGCGCAAAGACGGCAAGCTGGTTGGATTTTATACCTCAAAGGCAAGACCCGATACCGTTCAGTTTTCTAAAGTGGAAGAAAAAGAAAAATCCGTGACCGTGTATTTTGCTTACAATGGAAACGATGTATACATCAGGCTGGATAAGAAAGACGACGACCATACCGCCGGCAGCACACTGGACACCTACGATACCACCGGCGAGCGCATCAAAACAGCAGATGCCAAGCTGTAACCATTGATTCAATCATCCGGGCTCAGGCCCGAACAATGGTGCAGATATAACAGCAGGCGATAGCACTTCTTACATGGAGGAAATCGATATTGGGGTTGTTCTCAAGAACCTGGTTGATCTGGTGCTCAATTTCTAGGTTGTCGGGCACCAGCTCAGTATGCACCATGCGTTGTTCATGGCTGTAACCAATGAGTGTGAGGTGGAAACTCGGATTTTCTTTGATGGCTGGAGGGAAGCGGTAAACATCGGCATAAGGTTCTACATCTGCTGCTGAAATGAAAACAGGTCCGGGTTGGTTGAATGCATTGTCAATGGCAAAGGGACTGTGGCTGAGTAACAGGCGCTTATCTTTTCCATGCGTGAAAGGTTGGAAGGAAACCCGGCAGGGGCCTAATCCGCTTACAACTTCTTCTACAATTTGGTGGCCAAAATCATCTACCCGGCTGCTGCGCAATTTTGCCGCATATTCTTTCGAAAGAGGTACTACTCTGAATTTGTTCATGATGGTATGTTTTGATCTCAAAGGTCAAAACAAGCATGTGGTAGCACAACCCGAAACTTGCGGAATCTTTAATAAGAATAAGTCAAACTGATATTCCAAAGAAAATCATCGCCTGGTATGGTTGTCCGGAGTGTTTTATTCATAACCGATGAAACAGAAAAAGGGCAACCTCTTTTGGCGAATGTAAATGTTGAAGTCAGATAAACTCCATCTGTATCATCTGTTTTAAGATAATATACTTGTGGTACGGCCTTGATAAAAAACCGATTGCCCAGGCCGATGTTCGAAAAATTACAGCTCAATCCAAGAAAATTCAATTGTCTTAAATCACTGTTATAGCCACGGGCGTGCAGGTAATTAAAGCCAATACTGGTATTTTTAGAAAGCGCATAGCTGGGTGTGAGTTCGCCTACGAAAAACCTGGATGTGGTAAAATATTCTTTATTAACCCCATTGTCTAAAATGTTGGTTGTACTAAATACAAACCCAGGATGAAAACCTACACCCATGTTGAATTTCGCTGTTTCCACCAGCTTGTAACGAAACCAAAAAACAAAATACCACGGTTTAGCGTCTTTAAATCCAAAAGCCAATTCCGGTTCAAAGCTGAACCTGTTTCTTCTGACAGACAGGTTGAAAATGGCAGCAGGTTTTTCAAGACTGAATGTAGGTACTGTTGATATGCCGTTATTGGTAACAGAAACAGAACCTGTAACAAGCGTTTTTGTACTGTCGGTTTTTTGTGAAAGACCAAGCAAACTAAAGTGCAATAAGAAAAATAGAAGTAGCGTTTTTTTCATATCGCAAATTTCACTAACGCCCGCTGCATCCGGTTTATACAAGATACTGGTTTATTTACCAGTTTTACTGATTTTGCCCGGCTGTATAGCAATACCCTACTGCAATCACTAAATTTGATACTGAAAAGTTTAGTTATGGAGGAGCAGCTAAGATTTGATACGGTTAAGCAGTATAATGAACATGCGCTTGCAGAAACACTGCACCCGCAGGTTAGCGTTGTCAAATTCAGTGAAGTGCTCATGGTACAGAAGCAGGTTAAAAGAAGAGATGTAATAAGCATATAACTGACTAGTTTTTGGCCGCAATAAGCCCATGCTTTGCCATTACCATTTTTAATTTTTCTATATCGGGCGGGCCGCCGGCGTTGATAATTTCAGCCATTTCCTTGAAGAAAGCAGAGCCAAGCAGTCCGGGTGTAATAACAGTTAAACATTCGGCATGCGCTTGTTGCAGGTTGTTGAAACCATGAACGGCACCTCGGGGAATAAAGCAGGTGTCACCAGCGCCAATATCGATGGCCTTTCCATTCACTGTAAAAGTGATGATGCCTTCTAAACCATAAATGATCTCATCATAGCTTTCATGGTAATGAGGTACAGGCACCCGGGCACCTGCAGGAACGGTGAATTCAAACATGGCCATTGAGCCATTGGTGTCTGCTGCTTCAAGCAGGAAATCGATGGTAATCTGGCCTAATTGAATGGTTTGTTTATTCATGATGATCAATTTTTTAGTTTTCCATCACCGATAATTCAATATGCGAAGGTGCTTCGGCGCGACGGTAAATTTTGTGGGTGGCTTTTTGAAAATCTTCTTCTTTCGCTTCAAAAATGTTCGGAACAAATTTTTGCGGATTGCGGTCGATGATGGGGAACCAGCTGCTTTGCACCTGCACCATTATTTTGTGACCTTTTTTAAACACGTGGTTCAGGCTGTGCAGGTCAATGGTGTATGCTTCTACTTTGCCGGGCGTAGCGGCTTCGGGTTTTTCAAAACTTTTCTTGAACCGACCCCTGAACACATCATTGGCTACCATCCATTCATAGCCGGCCATTTTAGGTTCTTTTGGATAGTGTTCCGGGTATACATCAATCAGTTTTACTACCCAGTCTGCATCGCTACCGGTGGTGGAGGCAAATAATCTTGCGAGAATATTTCCGGTAACGGTAACGTTTTCTGAAAGCGTATCTGTTTCCCAACTCAGCACATCGGGCCTGTTTTGAACAAAGCGCTGGTCTTCAGTAAGCCAGGTGTACCAACGGGAGCCGGGTCCGTAAGTTTCTTCAATGGGCCTGGTGCGATAGGGAACAGGATGGGCAGGGTCGGAAATATAACTGTCGTAACCAGCTTCGGAGGAGGAGGTGGGTTTTTCAAAAGAAAGCTTTCCATTGGCATGGAAGTATAAATTTTTCTGCACGGCATCTTTGGGCGGCCAGCTATCGTAGTTTTTCCACTGGTTGCTACCTGTTTGAAAAGTGATGGCTTCGGCAAAATTCCCGTCGCCTTTGCCTTTCAAATGATAGGCAAACCAGCGGGCCTGGATGTTTTTCCTGAATGTTTCACCTGTGGCAGAATCGAACTGTATATTGCCCAACTTATTCCCGGGACCAAATGCCCAGCCACCATGGTTCCAGGGACCGAGCACGATATAATTTTTATGATGCACATCGGTTTTCTCCCATTTCTCATAGGCTTTTTGCGGGCCATAAAAATCTTCCTGGTCCCACCAGCCTGCCACGTTCATGATGTATACCCTTGGAGAGTCGAGGCGATAAGGCAGGCTTTGCTTTTGCCAGAATGCATCGTAATTCGGGTGATGCACAAAATCGTTCCAGGAAGGAAGTTTTCCGAAGAAATATTTTTTATTGACGTTCGATAGAGGACCCAGTTTTAAGTACCAGTCGTAGGTATCGTATTGATGGAAGGGAAAAAGCGAATCGGTTTTAGACGCTTCTTCCATAAAAGCATATTCAAAACCATAGCTCAGGCGAAAAGCGCCGTTGTGGTGAAAGTCATCGCCTAAGAACATATCGGCGGGCGTTGCCTGTTCAGAAACCGCCACCAGTGCGGGATGCGGGTCAATGGCGCCCATGACGGTTGTCCAGCCCGGGTAAGAAATGCCGTACATGCCGGCTTTGCCATTGTTATGGGGAATATTTTTAAGCAGCCATTCGAAGGTGTCGTACGTATCGGTACTTTCATCAATGGCTTTGGGATCTTTTTTATTCCTGTTGAAGCGCTGCATTTCAAATTGGCCTTCCGATGAATAGCGACCCCGTATATCCTGAAAAACAAAAATATAGCCGTCTTCGGCCATGTCTCTTGTGTACTGTATTTTTTCGGGGCTCGGGTATTTACTGACTCCGTAGGGCGTTCGTGTAAGTAAGAACGGTAAGGATTCTGTTTGATTTTTTGGCGTGAAAACAATCGTATGCAGTTTTATGCCGTCGCGCATGGGTATCATTACTTCACTGCGGTTGTACTTGTCGTCGTTGGTTTGAGAAAAAATTTCTTTGCTGATGAAAAAAGAAAACAACAGGAAGCAAAGGGCAACTGAAGTTGATTTCATAAGGGCAGATTGAGCCTTTAAGATATTGAAAAGTTGACAGTTCACATATTTAAGCGGGTGCCTGTCTTTATGAGTTCCAAATCTTGCAGTTTACGTCCAAAACTGTCGTCTGCGGCCAGCTTAAGAAAATCATCCTTTAAGCCCAGTACCCTCAGCGTATTAAAATAGGCTCCCAGTGATACACAGTCCTTTCTGTTCTCTGTTCGCGATTTGGGAACAGAGAACAGAAATGGGTTGTTTTGCTGAAAATTGGCCTGGATGCTACATCATATCAGAACCGTTTTGGGAGAAATCGTTATAAATCATTGATTTATGGTTTTTGCCGTGGGCCCACCTGGGCATGATCCTGGGACCCCTGATTATGAGTCAGGTGCTGAAAACCAATTAGTTAAACTGATTTGCTACCTATTTCTTAAGGATAGTGACCGATTTTGATGTTATCGCTTACAAATTGATGTTTCCTTACATCTGAACAGGTAATCTTCTATTATTCACAACCGTATTGACCAAGATCGACAATAAGCTGAGCAGTGCACACAGTATTGCCCCTAACCCCATGGCACCGGCTGAAAACAACGCATCGCCCGTGTACCAGATTCTGATAACGGTCCACACAAATGCAATACCCATGCCGCAGCCGGCCGAATAGCTGGTAGCTTGTAACCCCGCAGCCATACCATGGTCTTCCGGGTTGGCATAGTGTACAGATAAAGCCGTGATGCTGGGATAAGCAATGGCCATGGACAACCCGTTGTTGAAAAGAACAGACAGCAGCAGCCATCCCCAATGATATTGTCTGCTGCAAATAGCCAACAAAAGGCCGCTCAAAGTCATGAAAGCCAATCCAATGTTCACTACAGCCTTAAGTGACCATCTTTTCTGCAATAGAGGCAGCCACCATTTCGATACAGCCGCAGACAATATGCTGAACGGAAACAACAACAAACCGGTTTCTATCAACGACAAAGACACTACCTGCTGCACATAAATGGAAAGTAGGGAAATATAACTCATGAAAGAAGCGCCCATTAACACACCCGTGAGGTTACTACTAATAATGCCATTGTTCTTAAAAAGATCGGTGTTGAACAAAGGAGTAGCATTCCTTTTTTCGAAGTAACGGAACAGAACAAAAAACAGTACAGCCAATGCCAGTGCCGGCAGTAATAGTACCTGCTGTGTTTTGGAACCACTTGCATGGATGGTGAAAGTCAGCAACAATAAAACCAGGGTTAGTAAGGCGCCACCCCAGAAATCACTGTCTTCCTGTCGCAAGGTTTTTTTGTCAGCAGGGATTATTTTCAATGCCAGCAGAATAATGGGAGTGATGATGAATACGTTTAGACCAAATATCCATTTCCAGCCCAGGCTGCTCACAATGACAGCACCGAATACCAGGCCCGACGCAAAACCAATAGCAGCAAAGGCGCCAAATATACCCAACCCCCTGTTCACTTCCGTGGCATCATCGTAGAGGTTGCTGATGATAGAGATGGCCGCTGGAATGGCAAATGCCGCGCCAACTCCCTGGGCTGCGCGACATACCAGTAAAAAGGAAAGTGAAGTGGCAAAGAAAGCCGCCAGGGATGCGAGCAGGAAAATGCCAGAGCCTGTTATGTAAATGCGCCTCCTACCCAGCTTGTCAGATAAGCGGCCGCCCAGCAAGAGAAATCCTCCATAAAAAAGTACGTAGATCGACTGTATCCAATCGAAATAATCGGCAGCCGAATGCCATTCTCTTTGCAAAGAGGGTATGGCCAGATTAACAGCCGACACGTCTATCGTTTCAAAGAAAACAGATAAGCAGGCAATCAGAAGGATAATCTTTTTCTGCATAGGGCCACTATTTGAGTAAAGGTGGCTTTTCTTCGCAGAAATCCTGTGTAATTAAAATAAAAGAATTTTTTCCTATTCCCGACCCGTTTAACAGTACAATATTCTTTATCGCCTTTCATTCTTTCTGTGCACTGTACAAACATTCTGTTGCAAGTATTGTAGTGCTATCAAACCCTGTAACAAACAGCATTGATATTCATCCCCGCCCCAACCGATGCAAACAAGATCACATCGCCGCGGTGTATATCATGATTGTCCAGTATACCTCTTTTCACTAAGTCGAACAACGTAGGAATAGTGGCAACAGAGCTGTTGCCCAGTTTGTGAATACTCATGGGCATCACGTGTTCGGGAATATCTTTCAACCCATATAACTTATACAATACTTTAACGAAGCCCTCATCCATTTTCTCATTCGCCTGGTGCAGGAAGAATTTTTTTACTTCCGTTACATGTATGCCCGCTTTTTCCAGGCAGGCTTTCATGGCCAGCGGCACATGCTTCATGGCATACTCATATACTTTTCTTCCTTTCATCTTAATATACCGCACACAAGGGTCGGCACCAGGCTTGTAAGACTTGCCCATGTTCAGGTAATAAGCTTCATCTACGCAATGGCTTTGCACACTCGAAGCCAGGATGCCGCTGCCATTTTCCAAAGGCTCCAGCGCTTCAATTACACTGGCGCCAGCACCATCACTGAAGATCATACTATCGCGGTCGTATTTGTCTATCACCCGGCTCAGTGTTTCTGTTCCAATCACCAGGCATTTTTTGGCAATGCCCGCTTTAATAAAAGCGTCGGCTTGTATTACCCCCTGTATCCAGCCCGGGCAACCGAACAACAGGTCATAAGCTACGCAATTGGGGTTGCGGATGCCCAGCGCCTGTTTCACGCGCGAGGCCAGCGCTGGTAAAATATCGGTCTGGATGGTATGCTTGACTACATTACCAAAATTGTGTGCAACAATGATCTGGTCCAGTGTTTCGGGGTCTATGCCCGCATCTTCAATGGCATGCTTGGCGGCTACAATAGCCATGTCAGAAGCATTGAATTCATCACCCACATAACGGCGTTCTTCAATACCCGTGATGTCGCGGAATTTTTCAATGATCTCGTTGGGGGTCGCTACAATGCGTTCGTGGTCTTCTGTGTAGAAATCCTGCGATACGAATTCCTGGTTGGTCTTGATATGCGGGGGGATATAGCTTCCTATACCCGTAATAACAGTTCTGAATAGCAGCATGGCATTATGATTAGCGTATGAGGCAGGAAACTCAACCGGCCCGGTGCTCAAATTTAATCATTTGTGGCATTATAATTGAACGTATGTGCAGCGAAGGGGAATATAGCACTGTCATATTAATTACCCCCCCTTCCCGGTTTATACTATTATTATGGTAAAACCATTCATTAATATGTACATCCAGAGTCTACAACCCATTTTGGTAGAGCATAGCAGCTACCTCACCGTGCAGTCGGATAAAAACGCACGGCTGGTACTGAAAGTGCTGGATGTGGAAGGGCGCATGGCCAAAACCATGGTTACCAGTATCACCGAAGGTATCCAGCAACTGGTACTGAATATGAGCGACCTGGGAACCGGCTGTTATATCATCAACGCCTTTGCAGAAGATGTATTCATCAAATCGATCCGTTTCGAAAAACAATAACCCCTCAGTTATCTACATCAGGTACTAATTTGCGTTAGTTTTGTATTTTTCCGGGCTAAACCGCATTCCTGATTCTTAAAACCAAATCCCATGGCTATTCCGGTGGTAGACCTTGCCGATTTCCTGAGTGGCAACGCCCAACAAAAGGCGGCCTTTGTACAGGAACTGGGAAAAGCTTACGAAGAAGTAGGCTTCGTTGCAGTGAAAAATCATGGCATACCCGATGCGTTGATCGCCGACCAATACGAACATGTTCAACAATTCTTTGCGCTGCCTCTCGAGAAAAAACTGACTTACGAAATTCCCGGCCTGGCCGGCCAGCGGGGCTATACCAGTTTCGGCCGTGAACATGCCAAAGGCAGTGAAGCGCCCGATCTGAAAGAGTTTTTCCAATACGGACAAACCGTGGAAGACAACGACCCCATCAAAGCAGAATACCCCGATAACGTATCGGTAAGAGAAATTACCCCTTTCAATAAAACCCTGTTCGAAGCCTACCGCAATTTTGAAAAAAGCGGCAAGGCGCTGTTACGGGCCATCGCCCTTTACCTGGGGCTCGATGAACATTATTTCGATGCACACATCAAGAATGGTAATTCCATCCTGCGCTGTATACACTATCCGCCCATTACCAACGAACCCAAAAGCGCCATCCGTGCCGAGCAACACGAAGACATCAACCTCATTACTTTACTGGTAGGCGCCTCGGCCGATGGTTTGCAAATACTCACCAAGCAAGGCGAATGGGTGAACGTAACATCCTTACCCGAGCAAATTGTGGTGAATGTGGGTGATATGCTGCAGCGCTTAACCAATAACAAGTTGCGCAGTACCACACACCGCGTGGTGAACCCGCCCCGCAACCTGTGGCATACCAGCCGCTTCTCTATGCCGTTCTTCCTGCATCCGCGCAGCGAAATGAGCCTCGCCTGCCTGGAGAGCTGTATTGATGTATCGCATCCCAAAGCTTACCCTGATGCTACCGCCGGTGAATACCTGGATGAACGTTTACGCGAGATAGGACTTAAAAAATAGCTTGATACTGGTTCGACACATATCTTTTTTACGGGCTGTATTATGGCACAGCATCACTGCTTTCGGCGGTCCGCAAGGCCACCTGGGCATGATGATGAAAACATTTGTACAGCAGCGGCGCGATATTACCGCGGAAGAGTTGATGGAATACAATGGTTTCTGTCAGCTGCTGCCCGGCGCTTCGTCTACCCAAACACTCACACTGATAGGTTATAAAAGAGGAGGCATTCCGCTGGCCATCCTTACTTTAATGATATGGATATTACCCGCCTGCACCATTATGAGCGGGCTTTCTTTTTTACTGGAATATTTTTCAATGGAACACACCCGGAAAGATATTTTCCAGTTCATCCAACCCATGGCCATCGGCTTTATTGCCTATTCCACTTTTCGCATCTTTGGCATAGCCATACACAATACCATCACACGCGTGATCATGGTAGTGGCCACGGTAGCTACGTTTGTAGGGTTCAAAACACCCTGGATATTCCCCGCATTGATTATAGCAGCGGGCATCGCCACCAATTTCAGCGACAAACGCATCCCGCAAAAAGGCATCCCGCCCAAGAAAGTGAACTGGGGCAACCTGCTCATCTTCTTTGCCATCTTCGGTATCGCCGGTTATTTCTCCGAAACAGCCGCCACACAAAACTGGAAAACGCGCAAAGAGTTCAACCTTTTTGAAAACTCCTTCCGTACCGGCAGCTTCGTGTTCGGAGGAGGTGATGTGCTGATGACTTATATGTATGAGCAGTACGTAACACGTCCCACTACCAGACACATACGTGAAAAAAGACCCGATGTACTCAAAATGACCAAGGAAGAATTCCTCACTGGTTCGGGAATGGTAAGGGCCATACCTGGTCCTGTGTTTTCCATCAACGCATATACCGGCGGTATGTTGCTGCGCGGCAAAGGGCCGGGCTTCCAGTTATTGGGTTGCTTCATTGGAACGATTGCCATTTTTCTGCCCAGCATCTTATTGGTGCTGTTCTTTTTCCCGGTATGGCATAACCTTAAACGCTATGCGGTCATCTTCCGTTCGCTCGAAGGCATCAACGCTTCGGTGGTGGGCATCATGGCCGGCGCTACCTGTTACCTGATGAAAGATACCTTTCTTACCCAATTATGGCAGGGACAGGCAATAGCAATATGGGATATTGGTATCATCGCCGTTACTTTTTTCATCCTTTCCCGCAACCGCATACCGGCACCTTATATAGTAATGGGTTGCCTTTTATTGGGTGTACTGGCCTGAATCATTTTCTGTTTACAAAAAACTTGTATATTAGAGTATGGTCACATTAGCACTCTACAATCTGAAAGGTGGTGTTGGTAAGACGGCCGCCTCAATTAACCTGGCTTATTTAGCTGCCAGGGAAGGATATAAAACATTGGTATGGGATTTAGACCCGCAGGGGTCTTCTTCATTTTACCTTGGCGCCAAAGCCCCGGTAAAAAATGAAGCCCGTAAATTGCTGAAGGATGAAATGGAACTGACGGAAGCCATCCTGCCATCGCCGTATGAAAACCTCAGCATCATTCCGGCAGATATCTCTTCAAGGCAGGCAGATATTCTGTTGAATGAAATGAAACAATCGAAACGAAAGCTCGCTTCCATGCTGGCAGCTTTGAAGAAAGAATACGCTGTTGTGATATTGGATTGTCCGCCCGGCATTTCTGTATTGCACGATGCGGTTTTCGTGGCGGCAGACTGGGTGCTGATGCCCAATATCCCTACTACTTTGTCTATCCGTTCTTATGAAACGGTAGATGGTTATTTCAAAGAGAACGATTTCGACCGCTCTAAACTGAAATGCTTCTTCAGCATGGTAGATCATCGCAAGAACCTGCACCACGAAGTGATGCATGATTTTTATAAAGACAAATATTTCCTGAAAAGTTATATACCCTATCTCAGTGATGTAGAGAAGATGGGCGTACACGAAGCCCCGCTGGAAACCTATGCTGCCAGCAGCTATGCCGCGCAATGCTACCGCGATCTCTGGAAAGAGATCCGGAAAACCTGTATTGAATAATTTTGTGCGTTATGAAAAGAGAGATCACTGCCTGGTATAGTCCCGCCCTGGGAAAAGATATGCCCCTGGCATCTTACGGGCATTATGGATTTGCTTTGCTGTTGATCCCTACCGCCGCCGCAGATTACCTCGAATACGAACGGTTTCAGCTGATAGAATCATTGGCACCCTATATCAACGGCGGTAAGATACACGTGTTCAGTATCGACAGCATGAACCGTGAAAGCTGGATGAACAATGAAATGCTGCCGGAACACAAAGCCATCCGGCACAACCAGTTCAACGAATATGTTTTCAACGAAGTGATTCCCTATATCCGCACGCATACCAGCAATGAAACAATGATCTATACCTGCGGCGCCTCTTTTGGCGCACTGCATGCCATGAACCTTTTTTTAAAGAGACCCGATATCCTCAATGGCGCCATCAGCATGAGCGGCGTATATGACCTCACTGAATACACCAAGGGTTTCTGGGACGACCAGGTGTATTATAACAGTCCCCAGCATTACCTGCCTAATCTTGCCGACCCCTGGTATTTAGATAAGATCAGGGCCAGCCACCACATACATATTTATACAGGCAGCGGTGCCTATGAAGACCCCAATGCATCGCGCAGCTTTGCAGGTATCCTGTACAACAAAGGAATCAACTACGACCTCGATGTATGGGGCGTAGAGATCAATCACGACTGGCCCACCTGGCGTGCCATGCTTCCTTACATCATTGACGTTAAATTTTAACTACCTGTAAAAGAGTAGTTAATTCTGCGGAAGTCTGCCGGGGCTGTTATAATATTACAGCTCAATTGAAGGATTTGATCAAAAGGCTACCCGTTCTGTTCGTATTACTGACCCTTTGCTTTGTACTGTCGCAGCGAGCGGCAGCACAGTTCGTTACGGTAAAGGGAACAGTATACGATATCAGCGCCCGGCGGCCCATCGAGGCTGTGGCCGTTATGAGTAATTCGGGCAGGTCGGCACTCACCGACTCTTCCGGCAGGTACCTCATCACTGTTTTGCAACACGATTCTATCTGGTTTTCCCTGATTGGCAAATCCACCATGAAATACGCGGTAGACACCATCAGCAATATGGATAATTTCAATATTATGATCCATATAAGAGTGACCGAACTGCCCGAAGTGAGGGTGCGGAATAGCTACTATAAGTACGATTCTATGATGAACAGGCGCGATTACGCCAAGATCTTCGATTTCAAAAAGCCCACCATCAGCCTGAGCAAAGACTACGGTTATAACCCTGGTGGCCTTACGGTAGGCTTTGACCTCGATGCCATCATCAATATGTTCCGTACCAAACACAACCGAAGCATATTAACCCTGCAAGAACGTTTGTTGCAACAGGAGCGCGATAAATACATTGACCATCGTTTCAGTAAGCAGTTTGTACACAAGGTTACCCAACTGCAATCGCCCGAGCTCGACAGCTTCATGAAACGGTACCGGCCCGAATACGAAGTAGTGACGGCCCTCAACGACCTCGAACTGGGCTATTATATACAGCAATGTTTTGAGCAATATAAAGCCCTTCCGCGAAAAGGATGGAAGGGCGCATTGTGGCGTAGGGAGGAATAATTCGCCCGTTCAACCATTTATATATTGTTCTGCGGTAGCCATCAAAATAATTTTATCTTTAGCGGCTTTAAATTTTTAAGCCCCTTGAACAAATATTTTGTTTCCTTATTGGTCTTGCTGGTCATGGTATCCTGTAAAAACAGCAAAGGCGACCCCCCCGCAGATAAACAGAAAAAAGGCCCTTCCGAAACCATCGTTGATGTGATGGTAGCGCAATCGCAAACCATTTCCAGCCAGGTAGAGGCGAACGGTACCGTGGTAGCCAACGAATACGTAGAACTCCGCCCCGAAACCAGCGGCCGGCTTGTTTACCTCTATGTGCCGGAAGGAAACCTGGTAAAAAAAGGAACGGTCATTGCCCGTATCAATGATGCCGATCTGCAGGCACAGCTGAACAAGACCAAAGTGCTGCTCGACCTCGCGCAGAAAAATGAAGAGCGGCTGGCCAAGCTGCTGAAAGTAAATGGCGTAAACCTGTCGGATTATGATGCAGCGCTGAGCACCGTCAACGGATACAAGGCCGACCTGGTATACACCCAGTCACTCATAGATAAAACAGTGATCAAAGCTCCCTTCGACGGGATGATCGGATTACGCCAGGTGAGCCTCGGCGCCTATCTGAGTCCGGCCATCACGGTAGCCACCATGCAACAGCTCGATAAGATCAGGATCGATTTCACCCTTCCCGAAGAATACAGCAGGCTGATACAAAAAGGAAATACGGTAGATGTAACAGTAGATGCCACCCGCCAGACCAAAACCAAGGCCCGCATCATTGCTACCGAGCCGCAGGTTGATCAGAATACCCGCAATCTGAAAGTAAGGGCCTTACTCGATGGAGGCAAGGTAAATCCCGGCGCATTTGTAAAAGTCGTTGTTCAATCGGGCACCGATACCAAAGCCATCATGGTACCTGCCAACGCCATCATACAGGACGACCGCAGAAAACAACTGATACAGGTGAAAAACGGCAAGGCCAATTTCATAACGGTTGAGACAGGTGTTACGCAGGCAGATTTTGTAGAGATCACCAATGGGGTGAAACAAGGCGATACGATTGTAGTAACCGGCGTATTGTTTGCAAGACCCCAATCGCCCCTGAAAGTGCGCAGCGTAAAAACACTGGAACAGCTCAAGAATTAAGCGCGATAGCCCTATGAATATTTCTGAATTATCGTTGAAGCGGCCGGTACTGGCTACCGTAATGAACCTCCTGATTATCCTGTTCGGGGTGGTGGGATATAGCTTTCTCGCAGTACGTGATTACCCTGCCATCGATCCGCCCATTATCACCATCAGCACCAACTATACAGGCGCCAATGCCGATATCATCGAGAGCCAGATCACAGAACCCCTGGAAAAGCAGATCAACGGTATTCCTGGTATTCGTACCATCACTTCATCCAGCGCACTCGGCAACTCGCAGATCACTGTGGAGTTCAACCTGGGGATAGACCTCGAGGCGGCGGCCAGCGATGTGCGTGATAAGGTAGGCCAGGCGCAGCGAAGCCTGCCACAGGATATAGACGCGCCACCGGTAGTATCCAAAGCAGATGCCAACAGCGACTTCATTTTAATACTAGCAGTGCAGAGCCGCACCAAGAGCCTGCTCGAGCTCAGCGATTATGCAGAGAACGTATTGCAGCAACAACTGCAAACGATCAAGGATGTGAGCTCCGTGAACATTTTTGGCCAGAAGCGATACGCCATGCGTATCTGGATGAACCCCGATAAAATGAGCGCACACAATGTGGCGTTTACCGATATCAGAACAGCGCTCAATACAGAAAACATTGAATTGCCGCCCGGTAAGATCTATGGCAACAATACTGAACTGATCATCCGGGCACTGGGGCGCCTCACCACCGAACAACAATTCCGTGACCTGATCATCAAATCCGATTCATCGGGCATCGTTCGCCTGAACGATGTGGCCAAGGTAGAACTGGGACCAGAACAACTGGAGCAGGCATGGAAATACAACGGTGTGAACGCCGTAGGCCTGGCCATCATTCCACAACCAGGCGCTAATAATATTGAGATCGCCGATGAGTTCGACAAAAGGCTGGCACAGATCAAAGCGGCCAACAGATCGGACATTGAATTCAATGTGCTCATCGATAATACCACCATCATCAGAAGATCGCTCTCGGAAGTGAAGGAAACGCTGATGATCTCATTCGGACTGGTAGTGCTTGTGATCTTCTTCTTCTTCCGCAACTGGCTGATCGCATTGCGGCCTTTGATAGATATCCCCATTTCATTGGTGGCCACTTTCTTCATCATGTATATTGCCGGGTTCTCTATCAACATATTGACCCTGCTGGGTATTGTGCTGGCAACGGGCCTTGTGGTAGACGATGGTATTGTAGTAACGGAAAACATATTCCGAAAACTGGAAGAAGGACTTCCCATCCGCAAAGCGGCGCTGGAAGGAAGCCGTGAGATTTTTTTCGCGGTGATCTCTACATCGATCACCCTGGCGGTAGTGTTCCTGCCGGTGATCTTTTTACAGGGATTCGTGGGCAGGCTGTTCCGCGAATTCGGTGTAACACTCGCTGCAGCAGTACTGATCTCCGCCTTCGTTTCGCTTACCATCACGCCGGTGCTCAACGTTTACCTGAATACAAAAAATGCGCACGAAGGCTGGTTCTATAAAAAAACAGAACCTTTCTTCACCGGCATGGAGAACGGCTATAAAAACTTGCTGAAAGCTTTTATGCGCGTGAGATGGATAGCATGGGTGATTGTGCTGGTGTGCGGATGCATGATCTGGTGGATCATGAAAGGATTGCAAAGTGAAATTGCACCACTGGAAGACAGGAGCAGCGTACGTTTCAGCGTGGTAGCGGCAGAAGGCACCAGCTATAACTACATGCAGAAGCTGGCCGATAACCTCACCGATTACCTGTATGATTCGGTACCTGAACGGGATTTTGTGTTTGCCCGTACTCCGTCGTTCGGCGGTACAAATACCACGCAGCCAAGGATTGGGCTGGTAGACCCTCAACTGAGAACCAGGAGCCAGAACGATATTGCCAACGACCTGCAGAAGAAACTGAGCCGTTTTAACCAGATGCGTGTGTTTGCTATACAGGAGCAGACCATTTCGGTGGGACTTGGCTCGCGGGGTTCGTTGCCCGTGCAGTTCATCCTGCAAAACCAGGATATTAACAAGTTGCGGGAGATCATACCTAAATTCCTGGATGAAGTGCGGAAAGACAAAACCTTCTCCAATGCAGATGTGAACCTGAAATTCAATCGCCCGGAAGTACAGTTGACGGTAGATCGTATGAAAATAAAGGACCTTGGACTCAGCACTGCCGATGTGGTATCGGCTATACAGGCCGCATTCAGTGGAGGGCGGATGGCCTACTTTATTATGAATGGCTACCAATACCAGGTAATTGGACAGGTAGACCGCGGCAATCGCGATAATCCAAACGATATCAGGAACCTCTATGTAAAAAACAACAAAGGAAAGAGTATCCCGCTCGATGCGGTGGTACACCTGGAACAAAGCAGTAATCCTTCAACGCTCTATCACTTCAACAGGTACAAAGCGGCAACCATTTCAGCATCACTGGCCGAAGGCAAGACCATTGGAGATGGTATCAACGCAATGAATGCCATTGCCGGCAAATTGCTCGACCAGAGTTTCCAAACTTCCCTAAGCGGCCCTTCGCGTGATTATTCTGAAAGTTCTTCCAATATTGTGTTTGCCTTCATACTGGCGTTGATACTGATCTACCTGGTATTATCGGCACAGTTTGAAAGCTTCCTCGACCCACTTACCATCATGATCACCGTGCCGCTGGCACTGGCTGGGGCGTTGTTGAGTTTGTTTGTATTCAAACAAACCCTCAATATTTTCTCGGAGATTGGTATGATTATGCTGATAGGACTGGTAACCAAGAATGGTATTTTAATCGTAGAATTTGCCAACCAGAAAAGGGCCAATGGCCTGCCCAAGATGCAGGCGGTAGTGGAAGCCGCCACACAAAGGTTGAGGCCCATCATCATGACCAGTTTGGCTACATCATTGGGAGCCCTGCCAATTGCGTTGAGCCTGGGCGCCGCTTCCACCAGCCGTATACCGCTGGGTATCGTAGTGGTAGGAGGTATCCTTTTCTCGCTGATCCTTACCTTGTTTGTGATACCGGCTGTATACACATTCATATCAGGTAAGCACAAGGCCAGGAGTGTAGATATTACCGAATAGTGCAATTTTATGTTCCTGCTTGTGATACCTTTATGGGACTAAAACCCTAGGCTTATGGCAGCATCATCTATTGCAGACATCAGGCGTGATTATAAATTACAATCTCTCGACGAAAACGATATCGCCGCCGATCCCATTACACAGTTCACCCGTTGGTGGGAAGAGGCTATTGCCAGTCATATTGATGAAGTGAATGCAATGACCCTTGCCACGGTAACCCCTGAAGGTCTTCCGGCCGCGCGCATTGTATTGCTCAAAGGATACGATGAGCATGGCTTTGTTTTTTTCACCAATTATAAAAGCCGCAAAGGCATGGAACTGGAAGCGAACCCGCATGCAGCCCTGGTATTCTTCTGGAAAGAATTGGAAAGGCAGGTACGCATAGAAGGCACGGTATCTAAAACAAGTACTGCAGAAAGTGATGATTATTTCGAGTCAAGGCCTGCCGGAAGCCGCATCGGCGCCTGGGCCTCCCCTCAAAGCCGTGTGGTGGCTAACCGTACAGAGATAGAAACCAATTACAGCAAATACGAGCAACAATTTGGTTACGAAAACATCCCACGGCCCGAGAACTGGGGAGGCTATATCGTAAAGCCCAGTGTTATTGAATTCTGGCAGGGACGCGGCAGCCGGTTGCACGACCGGCTACGATACACAGCTTCCGGTGCGCACAAATGGAAAAGAGAAAGGCTGGCGCCGTAACAGCGAATTATTTCCGGCTCATTACTTTTTCTGCGGCCGCAACGATGAAAGGTGTATCGAGGCCGTATTTGGCAAGTAGTTCAGTGGGTTTACCGCTTTCGCCAAAAGTATCGTTGGTGCCGATGTACTCAATAGGAACAGGCTGGTGTTTGGCAGCTACCTGTGCAATAGCATCGCCCAATCCACCAATAACATTGTGCTCTTCTACAGTAACAGCACATTTGGTTTTGCTGATAGACTTGATAATGGCTTCTGTATCGAGTGGTTTGATCGTGTGTATGTTAATGAGTTCTACGCTGATACCTTTTTCTTCCAGTATCCTGCCGGCTTCAATGGCTTTCCATACCATGTGACCGCAGGCGAAAATGGAAACATCGGTTCCTTCGCTCAGTTGTTGTGCTTTGCCAATCACAAAATCGCTGCCGTCTTCTTTGGTGAAGTTGGGCCATTTGGGTCTTCCGAAACGAAGGTAAACGGGACCTTCATAAGAAGCGATGGCTTTGGTGGCTGCTTTGGTCTGGTTGAAGTCGCAGGGAACGATCACCGTCATGCCCGGCAACATTTTCATCAAACCAATATCTTCCAGTATCTGGTGGGTAGCGCCGTCTTCACCCAGTGTTAAACCGGCATGTGAGGCGCAGATCTTTACATTCTTGCCGCTGTAAGCTACGCTCTGCCTGATCTGGTCGTATACGCGACCGGTGCTGAAGTTGGCGAAGGTGGTGGTATAAGGGATCTTGCCGCCTACCGTCATACCGGCAGCAATGCCAATCATATTGGCTTCGGCAATACCTACCTGTACAAAACGATGGGGGAAATCCTTGATAAAAGGGCCCAGTTTGAGTGAGCCGGCAAGGTCGGCCGTGAGTACTACCACGTTCTCGTTTTCTTTGCCAATTTCATAAATGCCTTCACCGAAACCGCCACGGGTTTCTTTCTCGTTCAGTACCTGTATGTCTTTTAACTTCATGATCGGGAGCTGTTTGCTTGAAAGTGCTGCAAAGTAAAGGAAAACCGCTTAATTGACCGTCACGACTTCCTTTACATTTCCGGTTCTTTTTAAAACGCCCCAATGCTGCAGCTCGCCCTGGATGGCCCGCTTAAAGGCCCGGAGCAGTACAATCAGCATCAGCCAGCGGTAAATGATCCGTTGTGGTATGAGCGGTACCAGCTTCAGCATGTTTTCACGCTCGTACCGGAAGGAAACCATGGCGATGACCAGGTCTACCAGTAGGAAAAGCAGGTAATAGGCGCCTATTTGCGCGATATTCCCTGTTAATAAACCAATCAGCATCAGCAGGTCGGCAATAGGTGTTAAAAAAGGCACAATGTATTTGAACAACAGCATATCGGGTAAAACAATCCAGCCCACCCGGCCTGTTTTGAAATTGAAGAGCGCATCCCTGTTTTTCCAGAAAGTCTGCATTACGCCAAAGGTCCAGCGGAAACGTTGTTTCATGAACTGTTTCAATGTTTCCGGCGCTTCAGTATATGCAATGGCTTTGTTTTCATTTTTGATATTATAACCACAGCGCAGGATACGAATAGTAAGATCACAATCTTCGGCCAGTGTATCGGTGGTAAACCCGCCAGCATCTTCAATGGCCTGCTTCCGGAAAGCGCCAATGGCGCCCGGAACAACGGTGATGCCGTTGAAATACGCAAATGCATTGCGGTCGATATTCTGGCTTGAAATATATTCAATGCTCTGCCAGTGTGTGAGGATGTTCACTTCATTGCCCACTTTCACATTACCTGCTACAGCGCCGGCGTCCTCATCGGCAAAATGCCGCATCATCAGGCTCACGGCATTGGGTAATAATTTGGTATCGGCGTCAATACAAACCACATATTCGGCATCGGTATGACTGATGCCGAAATTCAATGCAGAAGCTTTTCCACCGTTAGGTTTGCTGAATACTTTCACCAATGGATGGTTTTTGAATGCTTCATTCACCTGGTCGAACGTATGGTCGCCGCTGCCATCATCTACAAAAATGAGATTGAAATTGGGATAGTCGCAACGCAGGAGATTGTGCAGCGAGCCAACGGCATTCACTTCCTCGTTATAAGCGGGTACAATAATAGATACCAGTGGAGAGCCCGCCAGCGGAGGCAGTACCGTTCGTTTGTCTTTCCGTCTTTGCAGTATAGATAATACCAGGATGATGAGCATGCGCACAATACCCAGTACGAGGAATAAGATAAACAGGCCCGAGAAAAAGTTGCCGCCGTAAAAACCGGCTTTGAACAACCAAAGGTCTACCTGCATGAGATCGTAGCCACTTCCCTTGGGGAGAGGGGGCATCATTTCATCCTTTTTCCTGCCGAGCAGGTTGGCGATGGACACAAACTGGTAACCGTTTTTCTGAAAATATTCAATGATGCGTGGTAATGCTTCAATAGTAGCATTGCGGTCGCCACCGGCATCGTGCAACAGGATGATATTGCCAGTATCCTTCTGCCTTACCACCCTGTTGAAAATGGTATCGGCTGTCAAAGTATAGTCGGCATCGGTTTGCCAGTCCTTCGGGTCTATGTTCTCACCAATGGTGAGGTAATCTTTGGTTCTGCGAAGGCTGATGGGCAGTAAGGCTTCCATCTCGCCCGGGTTATCATTATCCGCATCGCTGTATGGCGCGCGAAAGAGAATGGTGCTGTGCCCGGTAATGCATTCAATCAGCAGCCTTGTGGCATTGATCTCCAGATCGGCCCGCTGTTTACCCACTTTGGCAATATTAGGATGGGTGAAAGTGTGGTTGCCTATTTCATGTCCTTCGCGGTAGATGCGTTGCACCAACGGGATATGCTTTTCCGCTTCGATACCTACCAGGAAGAAAGCGGCAGGCACATGGTAATGTGAAAGAATATCCAGCACTTTACCGGTGTATTTAGGATCTGGCCCGTCGTCGAAAGTGAGCACTAATTTTTTGCCTTGAGGCGCGCCCATTTGTTTTACCATGAACATGGAAGGCAATGAATCGTAGGTTTCTTCTGCAATGAGGCCCGCTGCCGAGTCTATTTGGATACTGATATGACCACTGCGGGGCATGGCAATCACTTTCATGATATCGCCGCTGCCAATATAATCCACGTTGTTGCTTCCCGCCATCTTGTTGAAGATCGAAAAATCGAACTGGCGGAGGGCATCTTTGTTCATGGATTTGTTGTAGAACTGCCAGAGCCGAAGGTCTTCACTCCCCAGCCGCCACAGGGCCGTACCCGCCAGTTGGTATTCGGTAGCAAAACGCAGGGTATTGAAATTGGTGGCTGCATCGGTAAAATGCACTTCGTGAAGGTCGTTGATTTCATCGTAATAAAGATAGCTGAGGTTATACGTGTCGTTGTCGAACCGTATCTGACCCTCACTTTCCCTTGCTACAGTGATCGCATCGCGGTAAGCGAGGGTGGTAGTGGAACCCGAGCCGCCACCGTTCACCCAGTCGTATCCAAACGCGGCCATACACAATACAACTTTACCGGGTGGTATCTTTTTGGTAACCTGATCGAGTGCTTTTTCTACCCAACGCTGGCTGCTGATGGGGCCCGGCCTGCTGTCCGCCGAATGTTCATCGTAAGCCATCAGGAACAGGTAATCGTTGTAATTGGCCAATGCCGCCTGGTCGTAGTCTTCATTGAAAGGACTCACATCCTGCGATACCATCAATCCTGCAGCGTGCATTTTTTCATAGAGCTCTTTCTGGAAAGCGGTAAGCACTTCATTTTTGGCTTCTATCAATGCTTCGAAGTCGATGTTCACGCCCGACAGATCGTATATCTTACAAACCCGTATGATGTCGTTGATGAGCTTACTTTTCTTCACGGGATCATTGATGATGCGGTGTACTACATCACCATGCCATGTCTTCTGAAAGTTATTGGTGAGCAACGGCATGATCTTGATACCCGCTGCTTTCATGATACCGAGGGCATTCCTGTCTATATCCAGCAACAGGCTGTCGCCCTTGGTATCCAGGAAAAACCATTCGGGTATTACGAGATTGATCTTGTCAATATTCTTTTGAAGGGAGATGAGCGACTGGGGGTCCCAGTTTACGTAAAAAGCCGCCCGGATACCCACGCTGTCGTTGAAATATGGCGAACTGGAAAGGTCAATCACCTGATTGTTCTGCCCGCAGCCAAGCCCCTTTGCCCACTTATCATTGATGAATTTGCGGATGCCCTGGTATTCTTTGGTGATAGGCTCTGTGGGCTTATCGGGCTGCAATACCTTTTTCTTGATCTCATCCTGGAAAACAGGTAATTGCTGCGGTTTGTTAGCAGAGTAATTATAAGCGATGACAAAAGCGGTAGCGCCAATAAGCAGTAAAAAAAGAACCAGCCGGCTGCCCCATTTGGTTCGTTGCCAACGGGAGGCATTATTTGTCTGAAAAATTTGTGCGTTTTCTCTATTCATGTACAGGGTTAGCAGTCAGGTTTACTGGGCTATCCCTCAAAGGTACTATAGAAATAAGGTGTTTTGGCTTCGAACTCGGCACTGCAGGTATCTACCATCTTGTACACCCTGGTAATACCCAATGCTTTTCTTTTCTCATACACTTGCTCGTCTGTGCAGTCGCCATGCAGGATGCGCGCGATCTGCTCATCGGAGAAGCCGTTCTTTTTGGCATCTTTCAACAGGTCATCAGGTATGGTAGCGATAGAATATTTAGCAATTTCTTTTTCCATATTGCAGATGAGCTGTATCTGGTAAATGAACCAGCGGTCGATACCGGTTGCCTGCACGATGGATTTAACAGTAGAGCCCTGCATCAGTGCATCTTTGATGCGGAAGATACGATCCCATTTCGGGGTTTTGATGTATTCTACCAGCTCGGCGCTTTTCATAAGGCTTTTACCATAATAACCCAATCCCACTGCATCGTTCTCCAGGCTCTGGCAGGCTTTCTGAATAGCTTCTGAAAAACTTCTGCCGATGGCCATCACTTCACCCACACTTTTCATTTGCAGACCAAGGGTATCATTAGCGCCTTTGAATTTATCGAAGTTCCAGCGGGGTACTTTTACGATCACATAATCCAGTGCAGGCTCAAAATAAGCCGAAGTGGTTTGGGTGATCTGGTTCTTCAGTTCATCGAGTGAATAACCGATGGCGAGTTTGGCTGCGATCTTGGCAATGGGATAACCGGTTGCTTTGGAAGCGAGGGCGGAAGAGCGGCTCACGCGGGGGTTTATTTCCACGGCGATGAGTTCTTCTGTTGCCGGGTTAAGCGCGAACTGCACGTTACAACCGCCGGCAAAATTGCCCAGCGAGCGCATCATGAGGATGGCTTTGTTGCGCATTTCCTGGAAAGCGGTATCGCTGAGGGTCATAGCCGGCGCTACGGTGATGGAGTCGCCGGTGTGCACGCCCATGGGGTCGAGGTTCTCCACTGTACAGATGATCACCACATTATCCTTCTGGTCACGCAGGAGCTCCAGCTCATATTCTTTCCATCCCAAAACTGCTTTTTCAACCAGCACCTCGTGGATGGGAGAGGCTTTCAAACCTCTATCAAGGGCTGCATCGAGGTCTTCTTTGCTGTGTACGAAACCGCCGCCGGTACCGCCGAGGGTAAATGAAGGACGGATTACGAGGGGGAATCCGATTTCCTGTGCAAACTCCTTGCCCTCCAAAAAGCTGTTGGCCACCCTGCTGGGAGCCACAGCCATACCAATCTTCACCATCAGCTGGCGGAATTTCTCGCGGTCTTCTGCTGTATCGATGGCGGCAACATCTACCCCTATCAGACGAACACCATATTTTTCCCAAACACCCAGCTCGTCGGCCTCTTTACAGAGGTTGAGGGCTGTTTGACCACCCATGGTAGGCAGTACGGCATCGATCTGGTTCTCGTCGAGTATCTGTTCGATGCTCTCCACGGTGAGGGGCAACAGGTATACCTTATCGGCCATCATGGGGTCGGTCATGATGGTAGCGGGGTTGCTGTTGATCAGGATCACTTTGATGCCTTCTTCACGCAGGCTGCGGGCAGCCTGGGAGCCGGAATAATCGAATTCACAGGCCTGGCCAATTACAATGGGGCCAGAACCGATGATGAGCACAGATTTGATGGAAAGGTCTTTGGGCATGGTTGCTAAAAAATAAATTGTGCAAATGTAGGACTGATAAGGGAATTATGGGGGATTATTTTCGTGTTATGGCTATTGCTGTAAACGTACAGATGCAGGCGCTTGAATTGCTCGATTAAGTCCAGTTACCCTAATTTTATTACAAAATTGAGTAAAAATTACCCTAATTTTATTACAAAATTGAGTAAAAATTACCCTAATTTTATTACATGTTCGATCGTAATATATTGAAAGAGTTGCAGTTATGGCTTGAAAAGCCAGATAGGAAGCCCCTGGTTCTTAGAGGGGCCAGGCAGGTGGGCAAAACTACGGTCGTCAGGGAGTTGGGAAAACAATGCAAGCAGTTTATCTACCTGAACCTGGAACTGGAAGAAGACAGGAAGCCATTTGAGCAGTTTACCAATGTACCTATATTGCTGCAAACCGTTTTCCTTTTAAAGAATAAGTTATTATCTGAAAAAGAAAATACTTTATTATTCATTGATGAAATACAGGAACATCCCCCTGCATTGAATATACTCAGGTATTTGTACGAACAGGAGCCTGCATTACCGGTGATAGCGGCAGGCAGTACATTGGAAACGGCCTTCGATAAAAACATACATTTTCCGGTAGGGCGAGTGGAATACAAAATATTACGACCTGCCTCATTCCTCGAATTCCTAGGTGCCAATGGCGAAATGGTTGCACTGGAAAAGCTACAGGAAATACCCTTACCCGATTATGCACAGGATACACTTCAGCGTTTATTTCATACTTATGCTTTAACAGGCGGTATGCCCGAAGTGGTGAGTCATTATGCACATAATAAAGATCTCACCGCTTTGGTATCTATTTATGATTCATTGCTGACATCGTATGCCGACGATGTAGAAAAATATGCCAATACTTCTCAACAGGTTCAACTGATCAGGCATGCCATCCGGTCTGTTTTCGGGGAAGCAGGAAAGCGGATCACTTTTGAAGGTTTTGGACATTCTTCTTATCGCTCGCGTGATGTAAAGGAGGCATTGATAATGCTTGAAAAGACCTTTCTGATCCAACTTATCTATCCTCAAACGAATGCTACGTTACCGCTAATGCCTGATCAAAAAAAGAAGCCGCGGTTACAGGCATTGGATACAGGATTGCTTAATTATATGGCAGGGATTCAGACCGATATCATACAAAGCGAGGATTTAAACAGCGTATATAATGGTACCATGATAGAACACCTGGTAGGGCAAGAAATACTGGCACACCAATATTTATCCTTAAGCAGTCTCTATTTTTGGGTGCGTGAAAAAAGCACTTCGAATGCCGAAGTAGATTATTTATATCCTTATGAAGGGAAGTTGATTCCCATAGAAGTAAAATCAGGTGCAACAGGGAAGCTTAAATCATTGCATATTTTTATGGATATGGTACCGCATAATATGGCTATTCGTTTCTATGCCGGCAATATTCATATCTCGCAGCTGGTTACTCCTTCGGGAAAGACCTATTATTTGTTGAACCTGCCATATTTTCTAGCCACCCAACTCGAGGCCTATATGAATTGGTTCCAAAAACAGATTCATATAGCGAATTAGGAATTTAAAGCGTCATTTCATCTTATTTGTCGCTACAAAAATTTGTATTTCCGAACAGTCGTCTTTTTGTGAATTGTCACCATAAACTTCAAAATCGTAACTGTATTTTCTTTGTAATTCATTATCCTGTTTCCAAATATTAAACCAGGTGTTTATGATAGCTTGGGGCATTTGCCCTTTAGCTGTAAAGACTTCAAAATTGTCGGGTTGAAATATACGCCCGATAAGCTTATCGGGAATGTTATCCAAACTGGTTACAGCTGCGCCGATAATAGTTGTGTATTCGCCAGTATGATCGCTCGTGTAGTCAGTGTATATTGAATAAACTTCGTTATTGATTTTATTAGGAATCTTTGCAAGTACATTGTTAGCATAAAATTGTTCCCAAAGCTGACCAATATCTTTTGACGATTGATCATTTTCGTTAGTTGTTCTTACGGTAAGACCTATGATTTTAAAACCTTCAAATTGTATCATACTTTCCTGGATTTAACTACAAATTTGGTGCGGCCTAGTTTGGAGGAATGATTTCTGCAATTGAATTCGATTCTGAGAAAAAGCAATACTAATTTAGCTTTTTAAAAGTAAGTTTTGAATTTAAACAGATTCTCAAAACCCGATCTGGATGAGGCCTTCGTTATATAAGCCTAAAATATTATTTTTTCTTCAATATATTGCTTTTTTGACACTGCAAACAAGCTAATTTTACCCTTTCAATAAAGAAGCACGACTATGCTAAAAGAAGGAAGCAAAGCCCCTGTTTTCAAAGGGGTTGACCAGAACGGGAAAGAGATTTCACTGGAATATTTCAAAGGAAGCAAAGTAGTACTCTATTTTTACCCGCACGACGATACCCCTACCTGCACCAACCAGGCCTGCAACCTGCGCGACAATTATAGCGAACTCACCAAACGAGGATTCAAAGTGATCGGTGTGAGTACCGACAGTGTGAAAAAGCACAAGAAATTTGAAACCAAATACAGCTTGCCTTTTTCACTTATTGCTGATGAAGACCTCACCATTGTAAATCAATACAAGGTATGGGGCGAGAAGCAGTTTATGGGCCGTACCATCATCGGCACCAAACGCACTACTTTCCTGATCGATGAAAAAGGCATCATCAGAAAGATCATCGCAAAACCGGTTTCAAAAAAACATACCGAAGAAATACTCGTAGCCTGGGATGGACAATAATTCACTCTGGTTTTGGCAGCCAATAAATTTATTTCCTGCCAAAAGTGCCCTCAAAATGTTGGTTTTGGCAACTAATAATTGTTGCATTTTATCCGACTCAAGAAATTCTTCAAGACTCATCTCTCATTTTTCAACAGTCCTCTTAATGCCTAAAAATGCTTAACTTGTTTCATCAGACTACTGTTACCATGAAACAAACCACACTTTTCTTCAGTTACCTTTTATTAACGATTGCTTGTTTTGCACAGAAAGCAGATCAACGCCTGCAACAACAGGTGACCCAGTTGCTGAAAGGATTCAATGGCGACATTGGCATATATGTACACGATCTCAAAAGGAACCGCATAGTGTCCATCAATGCCGATACGGTTTTTCCTACGGCCAGCATGGTCAAAGTGCCTATTCTGACAGGTATCATGGATAAGATTCATAGAAAAGAACTGGATTACCACCAGGTACTCACTTATAAAGACTCGCTCCTGTACGAAGGGGTAGACATATTGGGTTCTTTCAAGAACGACGAAAAGATTGAACTGAGCAAAGTGATGATGCTCATGCTTACTATGAGTGACAATACAGCCAGCCTCTGGTTACAAACCCTGGCAGGTAAAGGCACACGCATCAACGAGCTCATGGATAGCCTCGGTCTGAAAGTAACCAGGGTGAACAGCCGCACGCCGGGAAGGGAAGCCAACAGGAATATGTACGGGTGGGGACAATCATCGCCCAGGGAAATGGCATCACTCATGGAAATGATTGTGAAGAAGCAGGTGATCAGCGACAGCACCAGCCAGATGATGCTGCGTTTACTGGGCAGGAATTATTGGGATGAGAATGCTATTTCGCAGATACCGTCCGATGTTTTTGTTGCCAGTAAAAGCGGTGCGGTAGACGCTACCCGGAATGAAGTGTTGTTTGTGAACGGAAAGAAATGCAGTTATGTTTTTTGCATCTGCACCAAGAATAATAAAGATATTAGTTGGGATGAATCTACCAACGAAGCCTGGGTGCTCACGCGCAAATTATCGAAGCTGCTATGGGAATATTATAACTAGAAGAGATGATATACCAGGAAGCTCATGGAATAAGCCAGTATGGTCATGTAAGTGAACTGGAATACAGGCCATTTCCACGACTTGGTTTCACGTTTCACCACTGCCAATGTACTCATGCACTGCATGGCCAGTACATAAAACACCATCAACGATAAAGCGGCAGCCAGCGTATATACAGGCCGGCCATCGGGATGCCGGGCCGACTGCAGTTTTTCACGCAGAGAAGAATTATCAGATTCTTCCACACTATATAGCGTGGCCATGGTACCCACGAATACTTCCCTGGCGGCAAAAGAAGTAATAAGAGCAATGCCGATCTTCCAGTCATAACCCAATGGAGCAATCACCGGCTCAATCGTCTTGCCCAGGATACCTGCATAAGAGTTCTGCAGTTTTTCGGTAGACAGGTGTTTTTGCAACGAGTCTTTTTGTGCCGGCATCTGCTGCATCAGCGCCGCATATTTGTCTTCCAATTTTGATATCCGGTGATCGGGTCCGTAATTGCTCAGGAACCAGAGCAGTAAACTGATTACCATGATCACTTTACCAGCATCGGTTACAAAGATCCTGGCTTTTTCCACCATGGTAATGGCCGCATTTTTCCAGCGCGGAGCCCGGTATACCGGCAATTCCAGTATGAAGAAACTCTTTTCCTGGATCTTCACGAACCACTTCATCACATAACTCACAATCAATGCCATGGTGGTTCCGAGGAGGTAAAGACCCATCATCACCAATCCTTGCAGGCTGAGAAAACCGAAATAATATTTATCATCAATCACCAAAGAGATCAATATGGTATATACAGGCAAACGCGCACTGCAACTCATCAACGGTGTGATAAGGATGGTCAGCAACCGCTCTTTGCGATTCTCTATGTTGCGGGTGCTCATGATGGCAGGGACGGCACAGGCAAAGCCACTGATCATGGGCATCACACTTTTACCGTTCAGTCCCACTTTGCGCATGAGCTTATCACTCAAAAAACTGATGCGCGCCATATAGCCCGTATCTTCCAGCAAAGTAATGAGTCCGAACAGGATCATGATCTGAGGAACGAACACCAATATGCCGCTTAGTCCGGCTACAATACCGTTGATGAACAGATCGCTCCACCAGGCTTGCGGCAGCACATTACCCAGCCAACTGCTCGCTTGCTGAAAACTCCATTCAATACCATCCATAGGAAAACGCGCCAGCCAGAAGATACTCTGGAACAAGAGGAACAGTACGGTCAATAAAATGATATAACCCCAGGTACGGTGCAGGAGCAGGTTATCGAGTTTGTCGGTGAACAGTTTTTTCTCCAGCGGGCCAGGCTCCACCACATTCTGTTGCATGATCTGCCGGATGCGATGGTATCGCTGCATGATCTCTTCAGCTTGTGTTTTGGTGGGGTTGAATTTGTGATCGATCTCCACCTGTTCAATGGCCGCCTGTAAAGTATTGTTCAGCGGAAACTGTTCGTGGTTGATGAGGTAATGCACCGAGGCATAATCGCTCAGTTGCGGCACCAATTGCTGCACGCCATGAATGGCCTCGGGTGCCAGCTTTTTGGTATCGATGAAATCACGGGTATGCGTGGCTGCATGGATGCGGGCTACCTGCTGTAATATTTTTTTCAGGTTACCGATACCTTTGTTTTTACGCGGGTTTACGGCTACAACAGGTATACCCAGTTCGGCTTCGAGTCCGCTGATATCAATATTGATGTTCTTTTTTGCAGCGATATCGTTCATGGTCAGCGCCATCACCACCGGTATTTTCAGGTCGATGATCTGGCTGCAGAAAAGCAGGTTGCGCTTGAGGTTGCTGGCATCCGCTACCAGTAACACCACATCGGTTTGGATATCGGGATCGGCACCCATGAGCACTTTATAAGCCACCCATTCATCGGCCCGGCGTGGATAGAGGCTGTAAGTCCCGGGCAGGTCGATGAGCTCAGCCTGCTGCTGGTCATCCAGCCAGAGCGAACCTGTTTTCTTATCTACCGTAACACCGGGGAAGTTGCCCACTTTCTGATTCAGGCCGGTAAGGGCGTTGAATAAAGAGCTTTTTCCACTGTTGGGATTACCAACCAGGGCTATATGTACCGATTTCTTTCCCAAAGTCTGAAATGTTTGCAAAAGTAGCTGCAATATAAAGCGCGTGCTTACGAGTTTGGGAACAGAATAACAACGGCATTATTTTTGCCATCCTAACTGTACATATGAAGAAATTTTTATGGATGGTACTGCTGATACCGGCTGTTACTTATTCCCAAAGCCAAAGAAAGAAAAGAAAGGCCGAAGAAAGGGCCAATGCAGAAATGGTTGCGAACCTGAAAGGATATACCCGGCAATTAACGGAATGGCCCCTCAATATACAATACCTGGTGCAGCAATACCAGCAAATAGGCCTGGAGCCGAAAGGGGTTCACGGATATTTGCAGGAATTTGATGTGAGCGAAGGCAAACAGATCGACCCGACCACGCAATTGAAAGTAGATGGCCAGCTCCTGGATCTGCAAACCGATTACACCCCTCTCGCATTCAGCGCTTCAAAGCAAGTGAAAGGAGAAGCCGCTATGGCGTTGAATGAAAACAGGCAGCCGTGGTTCAGGGACCTGAAAGAATTGCTGGAAGACCAGAAAGACAATACGCAGTTCAACCTGGAGGCGGAGATCAGAAAAATGGCAGACATCGCTTTTAAAAAAGGCGCCAGTGCTTATTTCGTGTACAACAGTTCATCCATCCCCGATCATCTCGGCTTCAACAAACGCGATACCACCGCAACAGCAAAGATCCCGGTGATCTATATAACAGCACAGGGATTGAAAAATCATTTCCCCGACCATTCGGCAACACTTTCCATAGAATTGAAAACGGGTTTTACTCCCCAGACCTACCATGTGAAAAACCTGCTGGGCTTTATCAATCATCATGCAACAACTACCATATTGCTCTTTGCTGCTCTCGGGCAACAAAATGATGGAGGCGCGGATGCGGCTGTTCTGATGGAGATTGCCAGGCAACTGAAAAAAAATGCGACACCCCATTATAATTACCTCGTGGTGCATTCCCTGAACAGGGACCATGCAAATGGAGAGAAAGAGCCGCTGTATGGGCACCTCAATCTTCCTGTTGCGCCTAACTATATAATCAGGCTTACAAAAAACCCGGTTTCCAGCGGTCCCATCGATTACGAAGCAGAGAAAGACAGGGTAAAGCAGGTATACGATCTGATCCTTTCAACGGATACGCAGGGAAAACTTCCTTCCACTCAAATGGAATTCTAACTTTGCGGGAATGAAACTGCGCCTGAACATAGAAGAACTCAATGAAGACTTCTTTGAAGATACCCGTTTGCTGGGTATAACGGCCCCACTGAAAAATTACCAGTTCTGTTTGCAATTGAATCATTTGCTGGGTTATGATTTTCGCGTGAATCCCGGCATTGAAGTACACCTGAAGAAAAAAGACCGTAGTTATTACTTTACAGTGTATGAGTCGAAAGAACCGAACAGTTTTTTAACGCATTACCTGTACCATAACCAGTTCGATGGCGAATACCTTTTGCCCGAGTTCAGGCACATGGACTTTCTTTGGCTGATGAAAGGCGATTGGGTGGACGATGAAAAATGCAGTTGGATCAAACAGTCGGTGAAGAACCTGAATGGTGTTCAGCTGGTAGCGGAACTCACCAATGAGCAGATTAAGAACAAAGGGAACATGGTGTTTTGACAAAACGATCAAATCAGAAATCTCCTCTTATGTGGACTGAACAAAACAACAGCCTGTACCGGAAATTCGAGTTCAGGAATTTTTCGGAGGCCTTTGCTTTCATGACCAGGGTGGCCATCGAAGCAGAAAAAATGAACCATCATCCGTTGTGGACCAACGTATGGAACCGTGTAGAGATATGGCTCAATACCCATGATGCAGGTGATGTGATCACGGAAAAGGACCATGCACTGGCTAAAAAGATCGATGCTTTACTCTGAAGTAAGGTTTAAAATATCCATTCTACTTCACCGAACCTGAACTGGTCCTGTATTCCCCCTTCTACCAGTAAGGCCCCGTCGGGGTTCACACTTTTAATAGTGCACTGAAAACTTACGCTCTCTTTTTTCAGTTTCATGGTTTCATTGCGCATGAACAGGAGCCGGTTATACTCATCGAGCAGGGATTCGAACTGTTTTCCGAGGAGCTCCTGGTAGCGGCGTTCGAGGCAGGCACAAAGCTCGCGGGCCAATGCGGGAACATCGTATTGTTTACCGGTGATCTGTTTCAGTGAAACAGCGCGCCGGGCCTGTGGCGGGAATACTGTTTGATTGATGTTGATGCCCATTCCTACAACCGCCCACTGCCATTTATGGCCTCTCACAAGGGTTTCGATGAGGATACCCCCTGCCTTTCTGTCACGCCAGTAAAGATCGTTGGGCCATTTTATTTTAGTCTCTTCTCCGGCATAGCTGCTGTAAAAATCGTGGCAGGCCAGGGCCACCATCGCGCTCAGGTAGAACTGCTGGGTAATCAGCAGGAAAGAACTGTCGAGCACAACCGATAAAATGATATTGCTTCCCGGTTCACTGTCCCACTCTTTACCCCTTTGCCCCTTGCCGGCATACTGCGTATAAGCAAAAAAAGCGGTACCATGAGCGGCCATATTTGCCTGTAACTGTCTGATGGCATGGATGTTGGTACTGTCTGTATTGGATAATTCCACGAATGGTGAACCGACGTGACGTTTAGCAGCCATTGGTGACAAAGAATTACTATTTTTGACGAAGTTAATTTAATAATGATTGGAACCACTTTCTGTTTTAAAAAGCCGTAAAAAGAACACCGTAACAAGGCTCTCACGCAATTCGAAGATCTTCAAGACCATTATCAAAGCTATACAGGATAAGAAGGGAGAGAACATTGTGAGTCTGGACCTGCGAAAAATACCCGAAGCTTCGGCCGATTTTTTCATCGTTTGCCAGGCTTCCAGTGGCATACAGGTGAGGGCCATCAGCGATTATATCGAAGAACAGGTAAAACTCCTGTGCGAAGAAATTCCCTATAAACACGAAGGTAAGCAGGCTTTACAATGGGTGCTGATAGACTATGTGAACATTGTAGTACATGTTATGCACCCTGAATCGAGGAAGTTCTACAGGCTGGAAGAGATGTGGAGCGATGCAGAGTCTCAGTTACACGAGCTGTAATTGTTAAAATAAAAAGGAACGCCGAACGTTTACCACCAATAAACCTTATTATTACCAGAGAGAAGAACCGTTATGTTACAGGAAAATAAGAATACGAAGCCGGGCATGCAGGACAAAGGCGATGGACCTCGCAAGGGATTCAAATTCAATCCCTATTGGGTTTATGCCATTATTGCCATCATCCTGCTTTCGGCGCAGTTCATGCGTTTTGCGCCCGACCTCACCCGTACCACGGAGCAGGAGTTCAAACAAAAAATGCTGATCAAGGGCGATGTAGAGAAGCTGGACCTGGTGACCAATAAACACGAGGTACGGATTTATATCAAACAGGATAGCCTGGTAAAAGATTTCTATGTACAGAAATTCAAGCAGGTGCTTACAAAAGATAAAGTAAAACAGAGTCCCCTGTTTGTGTTTAAAGTGACCGATTGGACCGCTTTCCAGAGTGGCTTGGCCGATGTATATAAGACTTACAAGATAGAAGAAGTACCCCAGAATGCGATTGAAGAAGCGGAATGGTTTAGTCCCGTTATCAATGCCGTATTCTCTCTCGGTCTTATCATTGTTGTATGGATACTGTTGATGCGTAAGATGGGCGGCCCCGCAGGCGGTGGCGGTCCGGGCGGCATTTTCAACATTGGCAAATCCAAAGCCACCCTGTTCGACAAAGGCGCCAAAGTGAACATCACTTTTGCCGATGTAGCCGGTCTCGATGAAGCCAAAGTGGAAGTGATGGAGATCGTGGACTTCCTCAAAAACCCTAAAAAATATACCTCACTGGGTGGAAAGATACCCAAAGGTGCGCTACTGGTGGGTCCTCCCGGAACCGGTAAAACCCTGCTGGCCAAAGCCATGGCGGGTGAAGCGCAGGTTCCTTTCTTCAGCCTCAGCGGTAGCGATTTCGTGGAAATGTTCGTGGGTGTAGGCGCCAGCCGCGTACGCGACCTGTTCAAACAGGCCCGCGAAAAAGCACCCTGTATCATTTTCATTGATGAGATCGACGCCATCGGACGTGCCCGCGGACGCAATGCCATCATGAGCAACGACGAACGCGAGAATACATTGAACCAGTTGCTGGTAGAGATGGATGGTTTTGGCGGTGATACGGGTATCATCATCCTCGCGGCCACTAACAGGCCCGATGTGCTGGACAGCGCGTTGCTGCGCCCCGGTCGTTTCGACAGGCAGATATCGATCGACAGGCCCGATGTGAAAGGAAGGGAAGCGATCTTTAAAGTACACCTGACCCCGATCAAAATTTCCGAAACGCTCGACCTGCATAAACTGGCCGAACAAACACCTGGTTTCGCAGGCGCGGATATTGCCAACGTATGTAATGAAGCGGCGCTGATAGCAGCCCGTAAGAATAAAGAAGCGGTGGATATGAGCGATTTCCAGGATGCGATCGACAGGGTTATCGGCGGACTGGAAAAGAAAAACAAGATCATTGCGCCGAACGAGAAAGCCGTGATCGCGTACCATGAAGCTGGACATGCTATCTGCGGTTGGTTCCTGGAACATGCTTACCCGTTGTTGAAAGTAACCATCGTACCGCGTGGTACGGCAGCATTGGGATATGCCCAATACACGCCTACAGAGCAATACCTCTATACAACCGATCAATTGATGGACCAGATCTGTATGACCCTGGGTGGCCGTGCCGCAGAAGAGATATTCTTTGGTAAAATATCTACCGGTGCAGCCAACGACCTGCAACAGATTACCAAGATCGCTTATAGTATGGTAACGGCTTATGGTATGAATAACAAAGTAGGAAACGTAAGTTTCTACGATCCTTCGCAGGAGAATACCTTCACCAAACCATACAGCGAAGAAACCGGCAAGATCATCGACGAAGAAGTAAGGAACATCATTGATGAAGCATATAAGCGCACTTTGCAATTGTTGACTGAGAAAAAACAGGAAGTAGAGATACTGGCGAAAGAGCTGCTGGACAAAGAAGTGCTGCACAAGAGTGATGTGGAGGAACTTATCGGAAGAAGACCTTTTGAAGAAAAGAAACTGCTGGAAATATCGGCAGAACAGAGCAACGGCCATGCCGGGCAGAATATTCCCGGTGAAACCATTGCGCCTCCTGAAACCACAGTGATCTCATAATGACAAATACGGCTAAGAAAAATATACTGCAAAAAATAAAACAGGCACTGGGGCAACCAGTGCCTGTTCCCTTTCCCGAAAGTGCGGGCAGTTCCAGCGTATTCCAGCCACAACAACAGGAGCTGGAGATTGCCTTTGCAGAGAATTTCAACAAGCTGCAGGGGCGGTTTTCATTTTGCACGAGTGAAAAAGAACTGGCGTCTCAACTGGGTATGCTGGCCATACAGCGCAAGTGGACGTCGGTCTATTGCAGGGAAGCCGATTTGAAAAAAAGACTTACAGATGCGGGTTTTGCGGCGATGACAGCACCCGATGTGCAAAGCTGTGATGTGGCCATTACGGGTTGTGAATGCCTGGTAGCCAGAACAGGCAGCCTGTTGATGAGCAGCGGCCAGCAAAGCGGGCGTACCGTAAGTGTGTACGCACCGGTGCATATTTGCATCGCCTATACCGATCAGTTGGTATACGATATTGCTGACGCGATGGAAAAAATGCGGCACAAATACAACACACAAATGCCATCACTCATTACGCTGGCCAGCGGCCCAAGCCGTACCGCCGATATCGAAAAAACACTAGTGGTAGGGGTACACGGTCCGAAAGAAGTGTTCTGCTTCCTGGTAGAACGCTGATAAAATATAATACGTAGCTTTACACAGATGAGTGAAGTGATTCAAATACTGCAACAACACAAAAGGGAGCTTTTCAATAAGTACCCCATTAAAAGTATGGCCCTATTTGGTTCTTACAGCAGGGGGGATCAACAAAGAGACAGTGATGTGGACATCATGGTAGAACTCAATGGTCCACTGGGCCTTCGTTTCCTTCATTTGAATTACGATATCGAAAAATTGCTGCACAAAAAGGTAGACCTGGTTTCAAAAAGAGGAATACGCCCGCAGTATTTTGCAGCGATTGAGCCTGATCTGATTTATGTCTAAACGCAATAATCTTCTTTTATTGAATGACATACTGGAAGCGATAGTAACTATCGAAGAGTATGTACATGACCTAACGGAAGACGATTTTTATAATGACAGAAAGACCAAAGATGCGGTAGTACGGAATTTTGAGATCATAGGAGAAGCGTCGAAACAAGTAACGTCAGCATACAAAGCCAATTATCCGGAGGTTGAATGGAGGGAGGCAGCTGATTTAAGGAATAAAATCATTCACGAATACTTTGGGCTTGACTATGTGTTACTATGGGAGATCATACAATTAGATTTGCCATCGTTAAAGCAGAAAGTGCAATCCCTTATTAATAACTTTCCGAAGAGTGAATAGATGGATATAAATGGGAAGAAAATATACTTTTTATCAGATTTTCATTTGGGTGCACCTGATTTTGAGAGCAGCCTGGTGAGAGAAAAAAAAGTAGTGGGTTTTTTAGACAGCATCAAACAGGATGCTGCGGAGATATTCATCGTAGGCGATATTTTCGATTTTTGGTATGAATACAAAGCAGTGGTTCCCAAAGGGTATACACGCCTGTTGGGTAAACTGGCAGAATTGACCGATAGTGGTATCAAAGTGCATGTATTCGTTGGCAATCACGATATGTGGATGAGCGGATATTTTGAAAAAGAACTGAACATCCCGGTATACCACGAGCCGAAAGTATTCGAACGCAACGGCAAACAATTCTACATTGGCCATGGCGACGGACTGGGACCGGGCGACAAAGGCTATAAATTCATCAAAAAAATATTCCGCAGTCCGCTGTGCCAATGGTTATTCGGACAACTGCACCCTACCTGGGGCATAGGACTGGCCAATTATTTCAGCCGTAAAAGCCGTGAGAAGACGGGTTCTGCCGACCAACATTTCCTCGGTGAAGACAACGAATGGCTGATCATTTATTCCAAAGAAGTGCTCAGGCAACAGCAGTTTGATTATTTCATCTTCGGGCATCGCCACTACCCCATTGATTTTAAGCTGAGTGATACCAGCCGTTACATCAACCTGGGCGACTGGATACGCACCTTCACTTATGCCAGTTTCGACGGAACCGATGTGCAACTGCACGAATGGAAGCACTAAGACCGGTTCTTTGTAACTTGCAGGTATGAACAAATTCTTGCAGCAGGAGTTCCTGAACAATACCCTCGAAGCTTATTTATATGTAGCAGGTACGATATTGCTGGTGCTGCTTTGCAAAAGGATCATCATCAAATTCCTGGCCAGGCTCATTTACCGGTGGACAATGGCCAAAGAAGGCAAGGCTGTTGGCCCACAATCCTTCCTCGACCTGGTGGTGGGGCCCTTAGAGACTTTTCTGGTACTACTCATTTCCATGATTGCATTGGATAAGTTAACCTTTCCAAGTGCCCTTGACTTCAGGATATTTCATGTTACTTCCAGGCAATTGATCGATTCCATTTCCGACGGGATACTGATCGGTGTTTTTATATGGCTATGTCTTCGCATCATCGATTTCCTGGCTTTGATATTAAAAGAAAGGACCCATAAAACAACGGGGCAGGCAGATAATCAACTGATCGGTTTTATCAAAGATTTCGTGAAAGCCATACTGGTGATCATGGGTGTACTACTCATCGTACGCGCTTCATTTCATCAGAATATCAGCAGCGTGCTCACCGGCTTAAGCCTCGTGGGTGCCGCGGTTGCCCTGGCTACAAAAGAGAGTATGGAGAACCTGATCGCTTCTTTCATCATCTTCTTTGATAAACCTTTTAAAACAGGCGACCTTGTAAAAGTGAGCGGCTTTACCGGTAATATTGAGAAAATAGGGTTGCGCAGCACCCGCATCCGCACCATGGACAAAACTTTTATCACGGTGCCTAATAAACAAATGGTAGACACCATCATTGACAATATTACCCTTCGCACACAAAGAAAAGTGGAACTCAGACTAGAGCTGGAACTCAGCGCTACTGCCGATCAACTGGCAGGTCTAACGCCGGCTATCAAAAACATCCTGCAAAAGCCCGAAATAGAAAACAAAGTGGTGTACCTGATGGATACGGGCAAGAATGCACATATCATGGCAGTGGATTATTTCTCTACCATGGAACAGCCCATAGAAGATTTTTTCCGCATGCGCGAACAGGTGAACCTGGAAGTGATCGGGTTGCTGGAAAAGAATGGCATTGGCCTGGCTGCTTCATCAACCGATGTAGTGGTGCACAACAACAAAAGCAACGCCTGATATCAAAGGGTTGCTTTCAGTTCCAGCAAAAAAGATTTGAATTTGGTCAGTGATTGTACCAACTGGGTTTGGGTATCTACTTTCTTTTTATTGGTCTTGAGGTAATTACGCGCACCGGCAATCGAAAACTTACGCTGGCGCAGCAGGTAATAAATAAGTTGCAGGTTCCTGATGTCTTCCGCGCGGAATAAACGATCGCCTTTGCGGGTCTTGCGCGGTTGCAATATATCGAACTCGTTTTCCCAATAACGCAAAAGCGATGTATTTACATTGAACCAGCCAGCTACTTCGCTGATAGAATAATAGAGTTTCTGTTTGAGCGCTTCTTCGTCCGGTACGTTGATGAGATCCACTTCACTGTCGATCTCCTTGAAAGATTTACGTCCTCTCTTACCCGCTGTTTTGGTTCTGTTAACAGCAACGGCAGGCGACGGTGAAGCGGGAACGGTTGCCTGTTGCTTGAGCTTTACTACGATCCGCTCATCGGCAAAGATCACCGGCTCACTCGGAATGGCTTTTGGCTCTTCCGGTATAGGTACTATCATCACTGGTTCTTCCATGACATTTTCCTCCATCACAGGACTTTCCGGCATTGCCGAAAACATGTCTAATTGCAAAAGGTTCTTTCGCATGGTATAAAAGTACTACAACAAAATGTCAGCATATTGTTCAGCCGCGTGTAAGTGGAAAAAATGTTAAGTATCTTGCAATAAGATCCATCTCTTCCGTATGGCACCCATCCAAACGATATGCGTATGTGGCGCCGGCACCATGGGCAGTGGTATCGCCCAGGTTTCGGCCGCAGCAGGCTTTTCCACCATCCTCTTCGATGTCAACGAAACCATGCTTGAAAAAAGCAAAGCTTCTATTGAAAAGAATCTGCTGAAACTATCCGAAAGAGGAAAATTGCCGCCTGATGAAGTGAACAAAATACTGGATCGTATGCTGTTCACTGCATCTATTGACCATTGCCGTGCCGACCTGATTATTGAAGCCATCATTGAAGAAAGAGAAGCCAAAGCAACACTTTTCCGTCAATTGGCGGCCATCAACCAGTATGATTGCATACTGGCTACCAATACCTCTTCCATACCTGTAAGTGAAGTAGCAACAACCATACCAGTCCCGGCGAGATTTGCAGGTATGCATTTTTTTAATCCGGCCCCACTGATGAAACTGGTGGAAGTGGTGAGAGGAAAACAGACTAGTGAAGAGACCATCAACCAGTTACTGACCGTATCAAAACAGATGGATAAAACACCGGTGGTATGCAAAGACGCACCGGGGTTCATTGTGAACCGGGTGGCCCGCCATTATTACCTCGAAGCCATGCGGCTGGTGGAGACCGGCAAGGCCGATATAGCTACTGTAGATAGTATTATGGAGGCATCGGGCTTCAAAATGGGGCCTTTCAGGTTGATGGACCTGATTGGCATGGATATCAATTACAACGTGAGCCGGATCGTTTGGGAAGCGCTGGGCAAACCCGAAAGGCTCCATCCCTCACCCTTGCAAAAATCAAAAGTAGATGCAGGAGAACTGGGCCGGAAAACAGGCAAAGGATTTTATGAATATATTTAAGCATACAATCGTCATATGAAAACAATAACCTGTTTATTAGGGATCGTTTCCCTTTTTGCCTCCTGCAAGTTGAGCAACAACAACCAGAACGGGGCAGACAATAAAGAACTGGCCGCCATGCTCGATAAATATTACGAAGAGCGCATGCAATTGTTTCCCATAGAGGCCACTGTTGATGGTGATAACCGGTATAACGACAAGCTCTACGCCGATTTTACCGACAGCTATCGCAAAAAGCTAAAAGATTTTTACAGCAACTACCTTGTGTACATCACGCATTTCAACAGGGAGAGCCTCAATGACAACGACCGCCTCAGCTATGATATATTCAAGCGTGAAATGGACATCAACCTGGAAGGCCTCGGCTTCAACGACAACCTGATGCCCATGGACCAATTCGAAAGCATGCACCTGATATTTGGCCAGTTCGGCAGCGGCAGTGTGATTCAACCTTTCAAAACAGTGAAAGATTATGAAGACTGGATCAAACGGGCAACGGCATTCAGCGGCTATGCCGACAGCGCCATTGTTTATTTCAGGAAGGGCATTGCAGCCAACACGGTACTACCGGAAAAACTGGTCATCAAAATGATTCCCCAGATGGAATCGATGGTAGTGTCTGATGCGAAGAGCAGCCTGTTTTACGGGCCGATCACCCACCTGCCTGCCGGTTTCAGCGAGGCCGATAAAAAAAGATTCACCAACGATTATGTAAAGCTCATCAACGAACAGATCACACCGGCCTATAAGCGGCTGGCCGATTTTCTGAAACAGGAATACCTGCCCAAAGCCAGAAAAACAACCGGTATCAGCGATATACCCAACGGCTTGAAATACTACCAGTACCGTATCAAAGATCAAACCACTACCAATAAAACACCCGATGAAATTTATCAAACAGGACTTTCTGAAGTGAAACGCATCCGCACAGAAATGGAGCGGATCAAAATGGAAGTTGGGTTCAATGGTGATCTGAAGGCTTTTTTCGAATACATGAAGACCGATAAAAAATTCATGCCCTATAAAACGCCACAGGAAATATTGGCTGCATTTGAAAAGATACACCAGACCATGGAGCCGAACCTGAAAAAGATGTTCGGCCATACGCCCAAAACACCTTTCGAGATCAGGCAAACAGAAGCTTTCCGCGCAGCCAGCGCCAGCGCCGAATACAACCAGGGCAGTGCCGATGGCACACGTCCGGGGATCTTTTATATTCCCATTCTCGACGCTACCAAATTCAATACCACCAGCGGTATGGAGAGCCTGTTCCTGCACGAAGCCATTCCGGGGCATCACTACCAGATCAGCTTGCAGCAGGAAAACCAGAGCCTGCCCAAATTCAGGCGTTTTGGCGGCAACAATGCGTATGCAGAAGGATGGGCGCTGTACTGCGAGAGCCTGGGAAAAGACTTGGGCTTGTACACCGATCCTTACCAGTACATGGGAGCGCTGGGTGATGAGATACACCGGGCCATCAGGCTGGTGGTGGATGTAGGCATGCATGCCAAGGGCATGACACGTGAGCAGGCTATCCAGTATATGATGGATAATGAACCAATCAGTGAAGAAGGAGCCACCGCCGAAATAGAAAGGTATATGGCCATACCGGCGCAGGCATTGGGTTATAAGGTTGGCGCACTCAAGATCAGGGAGCTGCGTACAAAGTATGAAAAACAACTGGGCAATCAATTCAGCCTCTCAGACTTCCACGATAATATCCTGAAAGATGGTAATATGCCCCTGGATGTGCTGGAGAAAAAAATGGATGCCTGGGCTGCGAAGCTCTAATTTTGCGTATGCGCATTGCTGTTAACCGTTTTTCACAGGCTGGCCAACAGCCCGCTACATACCATCATTATATTGAACAACTCTTCAGGCGGTTGAGCCTTGACCGGCCGGCTGAAGAATTTGTTTTTATTGATGAGAAACACAACAACCCGCCACAACTCCAACCCGGTCTGTGGGTGAAACAACCCGCCGATGCCAGTATGCGAACCACCATACCACAAATATTGATTGCCGATGATTGGGTGGTGCCCGGCAGCTTTTTTCGCAAATGGCTGGTGCCGCTGAAACTGCGCAAAGCAAAACAGGTAATAACACTCTCCGCTTTTGTAAAAGATAAACTGGAGAATGAATACCGTATCCCGGCATCACAGATAGCGGTATTGCCCGGTGCGCCTGATCCTTTATTGCAGCCGGCCGACTGGCAGCAGAAAGAAACCATCAAAGCTGCTTATGCAGACGGGCGGGAATATTTCCTGGTCAGCGGAGGCATGTACCACGATACGCTTTTATTAAATCTCCTGAAAGCTTTCTCCCAGTTTAAAAAATGGCAACATAGCAATATGAAGCTGATCATTACCGGTACGGTATCCAAACAACACGCCGGTCTTGCAGAAAAGCTTGCTACTTATAAATACAGGGAAGATGTGGTATTGACCGGCTTGCTTCCGGCAGCAGTGAACACCCGGTTGATAATGGCAGCGTATGCGCTGGTTCATACCACTGCACCCTGTGCATCGGAGCTGATCATGCTGGATGCCATGCAGGCGGGTATCCCTGTTATTGCAGCAGAAGATAATAACCTGCCGGAAACAGGTGGCGATGCGGTCCTGTATGCAGATCCGGCCAACCCGGAAACCATCGGCAAACAAATGCTTGCGCTGTACAAGGATGAAAACCTGCGCGGACAATATATCGAAAAAGGAAAAGAAAAGGCTGCACAATTTAGCTGGGCAACTACTGCAGCAGCATTCTGGCAACTGTTGGTTTCATGAAAATGGGCGATTCAGGGATTCCTAGTACTTTTGCGGTTCTCAATCAATTCAGATGCATACTTCAACGATTTCAATAGACGTTCATTTAGATGAAAACAAAGTGCCGCAGGAGATCAGCTGGTCGGCCACCGATAGTACGGCCGATATGGCGCAGCACGCTAAAGCCATGATGGTGGCTTTCTGGGATGCGGCCGATAAAAGCGCATTGCGCATCGATCTCTGGACCAAAGACATGATGGTAGATGAGATGGCCGATTTTTATTACCAGACCCTCATGGGCATGGCCGATTCTTATATGCGGTCCACACAACAGACCGAACTGGCGGCCGATATGAAAAAATTCGCCCAGGATTTTTATAAGAAATTCAGGGAAACACAATTGAAAGAAAACCAATAAACCATTCGTTATGAGCTTAGAAGAACAAGTGATGTCTGGCATGAAAGATGCTATGAAGTCCAAAGACGAAGCCATGCTGCGCGGCTTGCGCGCCATCAAGGCAGAGATCATCAAAGCGAAAACAGAGCCGGGTGCGAACGGACAGGTTACAGCTGAAGGTGAATTGAAGTTGTTACAGAAGATGATGAAGCAAAGAAAAGATTCACTCGATATCTACCAGCAACAGGGCCGTGCAGACCTGGCGCAGAAAGAACAGGAAGAGATAGCGATCATAGAAAAATTCCTTCCCCAACAATTGAGCGAGGAAGAATTGAAAGAAGCCCTTAAATCCATCATTGCTTCTGTAGGAGCTGCCGGTCCGCAAGACATGGGCAAAGTAATGGGTGTAGCTACAAAACAACTGGCCGGTAAAACAGATGGGAAAGCTATTTCGGCAGCAGTAAAGACCTTATTGGGTTGATAGTTGTTAGTTGTCAGTTGTTAGAATCAACCTTATCTGACAACTGACAACTAACATCTAACAACTGACATCTACCTCATGCTCATAGATTCAATATTTCTGATACTAATGCTTATGGCTCTTTGGAAGGGCTACCGCAACGGTTTGGTTGTGGGCGCCTTTTCATTCCTGGGCATTATCATTGGCCTTGCGGCTGCACTTAAACTTTCGGCTGTTGTGGCGGGCAAGCTCAAAGAGAGCACGCAATTAACAGCCACCTGGCTACCCATCGTTTCATTCCTGCTGGTAATGCTGGGCGTAGCCTTGCTGATAAGGGTAGGAGCCACAATCGTTCAAACCACACTTGAACTGGCTTTCCTGGGATGGGTCAATAAACTGTGTGGTGTTGTTTTATATGCCTGTCTTTATATCACCGTATTCAGCGTACTGCTTTTTTATGCCGTGAACATGCACCTGATCAAGCCCGAAACGCTGGCCGCCTCCCGTTCCTATCCTTTTGTAGCGCCCTGGGGAAGTAAGATCATCAATGGTTTTGGAGCGGTGATCCCCGTTTTCAAAGGACTCTTTGATGAGCTTACCCAATTCTTTGAAAGCATTGGCAAGCATATCAGGTAAAGCTTTCTTATTATTATATATACGATCGATTGTGTGGTTTCGCTTATGAAGCCAATCTGCTGTTTTTAATGTTAAAATCAGTATTTTAGCATACATCCATCATATTTATATAACAGGAGCATTGTAACGTTTCCGTATTTTATTGAATGGATTTCCTTTTATTTGTACCGAGCCAATCTGCTGGCATAAGAAAATGAAAATGAAGTAATGAATTACGAGATCAAACAACAGGATAAGTTCAGATTTATTGAAGAAGGCCAGGGAGAAACCCTGTTGCTACTGCACGGATTATTCGGCGCACTGAGCAATTTTGAAGACCTGATCGAGCACTTTAAGCGGAATTACAAAGTAGTGGTTCCCATACTTCCACTGTTCGACCTGGATATTTTCCATACTACCGTAAGTGGATTGGAGAAATATGTCCATAAGTTCATTGAGATGCGGGGCTACCAGCAAATTCATCTCCTGGGCAATTCGCTGGGCGGACATGTGGCGCTGCTGCATATCTTAAAACATCCCGAAAGGATCAAGTCGTTGATCCTTACCGGCAGTAGCGGGTTGTTTGAGAATGGTATGGGTGACAGCTACCCGAAGCGGGGCGATTATGATTATATCAAAAAGAAAACGGAGTTGACGTTTTACGATCCCGCCACCGCTACCAAAGAACTGGTGGATGAAGTGTTCGAGATCACCAATAACCGGATCAAAGTGATCAAGATCATTGCCCTTGCCAAAAGCGCCATCCGTAATAACCTCGGTGAAGAACTCAACCAAATTAAGCAACCTACCTTGCTGATCTGGGGCAATAATGATTCGGTTACGCCTCCTTTTGTAGGACGTGAATTCAACCGGCTGATCCCCAACAGCGAGTTGCATTTTGTTGACAAATGCGGACATGCACCCATGATGGAAGTGCCGGAAGCGTTCAACGAAATACTGGCCGGCTTTCTGAATAAACTGAAAAAACCTGCCGCAACCATAGCATAGATTTTTACGTATTAGTAAAGAAAGAACAGCATGCTGGCATCGCAATTGATCCATACCGGGTTTCCCGCCATCAACCTTTTCGACAGGGTGGCGCTGGCACTGCAACTGATGGAAGATTACGACGTGTTGCACCTGCCGGTATTGAGCGAAGAAAAGTTCATTGGCCTGGTAACCAAAGACGATTTGTTCGATGCCGATGAAGATGCATTGGTGGCTTCACTGGAGCATTCATTGGTTACAGTATCTGTTAAGACCGAAGAACATTTTTTATTGGCTGTGAAACAGGCCGCTGCACACCAGCTTTCACTGGTACCCGTAGTCAATGAGCAATCGGAACTGACCGGTGTGATCCCTGCCAAAGACCTCCTGCGCCATCTCTCGCATTTCCTGGGCAATGATGAACCGGGCGGTGTGATTGTACTGGAAACAGATAAAAGGCATTTTTCTTTTGGAGAGATCAGCCGGCTGGTAGAAACCAACGATGCCTATATCACCCAACTGAATACTTATACCGAAGCAGATACGGGGCTGGTAGTGGTAACCATCAAGATCAACAAGGTAGAAGTATCTGATATCGTAGCCTCTTTCCAACGGTATGAATACATCGTTCGCTATTATTTTGGCGAAGAACAATATGCCAATGAGCTCAAAGAGAACTACAATCACCTGATCGCTTACCTGAACATATAAATGGTAATCACGATGAAATGAGTCCTTGCAAATGACGAATTCCATCTGACAATGAAAAATGAATATTATCAGATGAAAGTATTACCAGTATTGCTTCTCCTTGCTTTATTCTTTTCATTTAATTGCCTGGATGCACAGGATACGGTATCTGCCATCACTGCCGATACAAGTAGCGCTATAAAGCCGGAAATGGCTTCCCTCAAAAACATGGCTTTACTGGTAACAGATGTGGTTGTTTCGGGGAATAAAAAAACAAAACTGTTCATTGTAATGCGGGAACTGCCTTTTAAAAAAGGCGATGAATTGTCCGGCGCCAACCTGCCCGCCCTGTTCAACCAGGCGCGCCAGCAACTGATGAATACCCTGTTGTTTGTAGATGTAGCCATCTACATTGCCGAAAGAAAAGGCAACCTGGTCAGGATCAATGTAGACCTGAAAGAACGCTGGTACCTGTTCCCGTTACCTTATTTCCGACTGGTAGACCGCAACTTCAACCAATGGTGGGTAGACCAGAAACGAAGCCTGGAAAGGGTGAATTACGGAATGAAATTCACGCAGAACAATGTCAGCGGACGCAACGATAATTTAGATGTATGGCTCATCACGGGTTATACACAACAGATCACACTGCGGTACGAGCTGCCCTTTTTTGACCGTAAGCTTAGGAATGGTTTCAATGTAGGATTTGTGTATGCCACGCAAAAAGAAGTGAACTACGCAACGGGCAATAACAAACAACTATTTTATAAACAGGAGGAAGTGGCGCGGAGGGTTACACGCGCCGATTTTACTTATTCTTACCGGCCCAATGTAAAAGAGCGGCATTATTTCCGCGTATCGTATAACCACGAATCGGTGGCCGATACCATTCTGCAGATCAACCCGCTTTATTACCCGGATGGGAAAACAGAAATGAAGCACATTGATTTCGCCTATCAATACAAATATTACAATGTAGACCAGGTATCTTATCCTTCGAAAGGATTCCAGATAGAAGCCAATTTGTACAAACGCGGTCTCGATAAAACATCCAATCTATGGCTGGCCAGCACCCGGGCTGTTTATGCCGTACCAATAGCTCCTAAAACTTTTTTGCACTGGGAAGCGATCGCAACCGTTAAACTGCCTTTCAGCAATTATTTCTTCAATGAAAAGCTGATTGGGTATGGGTTTACGCAAATGCGCGGGTTGGAATACAATGTAGTGGATGGCGTGGCGGGAGGAATATTGAAGAGTACCATCCACCACCAACTGCTGGGCTTTGTTTTCAAAAATCCTTTCCCCAGCAAAACGCATGACCGGATACCTTTCCGTATTTTCCTGAAAGCTTATGGCGATCTGGGCTATGGTTACAATACCCAGCCAAACCCTACCAATACACTGAATAATGGTTTATTACGCACCTGGGGTCTTGGGATGGACATTGTTTCCATATATGATTTTGTCTTTAAAATCGAGTATAGCTTTAACCAACTGGGGCGCAATGGACTATATTTACAGACGAGAAACGACTTTTAAGTGATATGAAGGTTGCGATTTACAGCAGGGGCATCGATTATGAACAGGAAAACCCATTATTGGCGCTCCTGGAAGAATTGGCGCGTTACGATACCACCGTTCACCTGTACGAACCTTTACTGCACCGGTTTTCCCTGCCGCAGCACCTGCTGGCTAAAACCGTGTTGTTCCAGACATCGGGCGACCTTACGCCCGATATCGATTGCCTGATAAGCCTGGGTGGCGATGGTACCATGCTCGACGCTGTAACCCTGGTGAGAGACTATAATATACCCATACTGGGCATTAATTTCGGCCGCCTGGGATTCCTGGCCAGCATTAGTCGCGATGACCTGGGCAGCGCAGTGGATGCTTTGGTGAATCATACGTTTGTCGTGGATAAAAGAACCCTGATCCACCTCGACTCCAACGAGCCGCTCTTTGACCAGACACCCTTTGCACTGAACGAGTTCGCCATCCATAAAAGGGATACTTCGCCCATGATCAAGGTACATACCTACCTGAACGGCGAATTCCTGAACAGCTACTGGGCCGACGGGCTGATCGTGAGTACGCCCACCGGCTCCACCGGATATAATGTGAGTTGCAACGGACCCATCCTGTTCCCGGAATCGTCCAGTTTTGTGATCACGCCGGTAGCGCCCCATAACCTGAATGTGCGGTCGATCGTGGTGCCGGATACCAGTGTTATTTCGTTTGAAGTGGAGGGGCGGGCCGACCAATTCATTTGTGCCCTGGATGCCCGGAGGGAAATCGTGGACAAAACCATCCAATTGGCCGTAAAAAAGGAACAATTCAGGGTGAATTTGGTGCGTTTGAACGAAAATAGCTTCTTGTCGACCCTCCGGACCAAACTTACCTGGGGCCTCGATAAAAGAAATTAATCTTGATCGTATTTAAAATAGGTGTTATTTTACGTATCCAATATGCTAATATGCCGGTTAAATTTATACTGAGAAAGACCTTAACCTTCCTGCTTACTACCTTAGCGTTGCAAAAAGCGGATGCCCAACTCATGGAAAGTTTCAGGCACCTGGGCGAAGTGGGGGTGGCTGTGGGAGCCGCCCATTATTTTGGCGATCTGAACCCCGACTTGCGGGTGAACAGGCCTAAAATGGCTGCCGGGGTCTTTTACCGGAGGCAACTCAGCGAGTATATAGGATTACGCATTTCCGGAGATTTTGCCATGTTGGGCTATTCCGATATGTACAGCAATAACCCCGTTCAGCGCAGGCGCAACCTCAGCTTCAATACCAATGTATGGGAACTGGCCCTGGCGGGTGATTTCAACTTTTTCAAATTCAATCCCACTTTCGAAGGCTATAATTATACACCTTATGTAGGACTGGGGATCGGTGTGTTTTCTTTCGACCCTTATGCGTACCTAAACGGCCAGAAATACTACCTGCGCCCCCTGGGTACCGAAGGCCAGGGCAGCGCCGCTTATCCCAATCTCAAACCTTATAGTCCCATCGCCATCAGCATCCCTTTTACCCTGGGCTTCAAATATGCCATCAGTGAGCGTATGAACTACTTCGCCGAGCTTACTTACCGTTTTACCAGTACCGATTACCTCGATGATGTGAGCGGCAATTATGCCCCGGATGCCTTCTCGCCCCTGCCTGACGGGTCACCCTCGCCTGCTTTCTTATTGCAGGATAGGAGCTATGAAACGGGTTCCCGCATAGGAACCAAGGGGGTACAAAGGGGAAACAGTACCAGAAAAGATTCTTTTGTGACCCTCAAAGTGGGTGTTTCCTTCAACCTGCAATCTTACAAATGTCCTTCGCCTAATGGCAAGAATTAATCACGCAAACCGCTGATTTCGTTAATTTCGCTGCCTAAACGCAGGGAAGCACTATGCCGGAAGACCTTGTAGCAGGGATCGATAAAGCCCGACTACCCAAGCATATAGCGATCATTATGGATGGCAACGGGCGCTGGGCCCAGGAAAAAGGACAGGATCGATTGTATGGCCATTTTCATGGGGTGGAAAGCGTGCGCAATATCGTAGAAGGCGCGGCAGAGCTGGGTATACAGTATCTTACGCTGTATGCATTCAGTACCGAAAATTGGGACCGGCCGCAGCAGGAAGTGGAAGGATTGATGTCGTTATTGGTAGACACCATTCGTAAAGAAGTGCCAACGCTCAATAAGAACAATATCCGCCTGCATGTGATCGGCGACCTGAATATGCTGCCCGATTTTGCGCGTATGGAACTTGAAGAATCATTGGAGATGACCAAAGCCAATACAGGACTGAACTTAGTGATGGCGTTGAGTTACAGCAGCCGGTGGGAACTGGTAAATGCCGTAAAGAATATCGGCATCGATGTGAAGGCGGGCCGGATCAACCCGGAGACCATCAACCAGGAGACCCTGGAGCAATACCTTTCCACCAGTGATTTTCCCGATCCGGAACTGATGATCCGTACCAGTGGGGAATACCGCATCAGCAATTTCCTTTTGTATCAACTGGCTTATGCCGAATTATATTTCACCGACACCCGTTGGCCCGATTTCCGCAAAGAAAACCTGTATGAAGCCATTATCGACTTCCAGAACAGGGAACGCAGATTTGGTAAAACAGGTCAGCAAATAAAGGAGGAATCCCCATTGACCTGATCCCATTCTCAACCGCATACCTTAATTTATCCGGGGTGATTTAACAAACACTTTTAATAATTCCCGTTAATTTGCCCCGCTTATCAAACCAGAAATATGGCAGGAAGATACTGTTGCAGTACTTTCAGCACAGCAACTTAACAAACCAAACCGGATGCAGCAAGTGTACAAATTTTTAGTCTTGGCTTTCGTTACCTCGATGGTGGGTTTTTCTGCAAAGGCGCAACAAAAAACAGGGGTAGACACTACGATCACATCCATAGATGCCGATTTGTTGAATATCTTCAACCAAAAGACACCTAAAAAATACAAGGTGTCTGCGATCAAAGTAACAGGTAACCGCTTTTTCGATGAGAACCTGCTGATCTCCATTGCCAATATCAATGTGGGCGATGAAGTGACCATTCCCGGTGGCGATAATTTTTCCAAAGCCATTACCAAGCTCTGGGGACAGAATTATTTCAGCGATGTTGAAATTTATATCACCAAACTACAGGGCAAAAACATCGATATCGAAATTGCTGTAACGGAAAGGCCGCGCTTGTCTAAATTCCATTTCATCAACATCAGCAAGGGGCAGGCGGAAGAGCTACAGGGGAAAACGGGTCTCGTACCCAACCGTGTGGTAACGGAGAACATGAAGATCACCGCTATTGAAGCCATCAAAAAATTCTATGCCGAGAAAGGCTTCCAGGATTCCAAAGTAACCATATCGGAAACGAAAGACTCTACTTTCGATAATTCACTGGTGTTAAACTTTTTGGTTGAAAAGGGACACAAGGTCCATATCAATAACATCAACTTCGGCGGTACTACAGTAGATAACGGCAAGTTGAAAAAACAACTCAAGGGAACCAAAGAGCAGTCCAGGCTTACCCTGCATCCTACTGTAGACAGTGGGCAGATCGTAAGCGTGAAGCGCTATTCATTTGATGAATACATCAAAGACAATGGCTTCCTCACTTTCAGCAAAACCAAAAAAGTACTCGATCCTTATATCCGTATCAAACTTTCTTCGGCCAAATTCGATTTGAAGAAGTACAATGAAGACAAAGAGAGCCTGGTAACTTATTACAACTCGCTGGGCTACCGCGATGCAGTGATTGAAAAAGATACCGTATACCACAACGCCAATGGCGACCTCAACATTGACATCAAGATGAATGAGGGACGTAAATATTATTTCGGTAACATCAGCTGGCGGGGTAATACCAAATATTCCGATTCATTGCTCAGCGGTATATTGGGTATTCAGAAGGGAGATATTTACAACCTGGAATTGCTGAACAACAAACTGGGTAAAACCTCCACTCCTGAAGGAGGTGATATCAACAACCTGTATCAGGATGATGGCTACCTGTTCTTCCGCACTGACCCCGTAGAAACGGCGGTATATAATGATACCATTGATTACGAAATCAGGATCATGGAAGGTCCGCAAGCCACGATCAAGAATGTGCGCATCAGTGGTAACGATCGTACCAAGGAGTATGTGATACGCCGCGAACTGCGTACCATCCCCGGTGAAAAATTCAGCCGCAGAGACCTGGTGCGTTCTGTTCGTGAGATTGCACAGCTGAACTATTTCAACCAGGAAAAGATCAACCCCGTACCCGTACCCAACCCCGACGACGGAACGGTAGACATCAATTATTCTGTTGAAGAAAAATCGAGCGACCAGCTGGAGCTGAGTGCGGGATGGGGAGGCTATATTGGCTTAACAGGAACACTGGGCGTTACATTCAATAACTTTTCTATCCGCAATATCTGGAAGAAATCGGCCTGGGATCCCTTACCAATGGGCGACGGGCAAAAACTGAGCTTGCGCGTGCAAAGTAATGGTAAAGCGTTCCGCTCTTATAACTTCTCGTTCACCGAACCCTGGCTGGGCGGTAAAAAAAGGAATGCACTTACTTTCAGCATTTTCAATACCAAATACGGACAAACTTACGACCCGCTTACCGGTGCATATAATCCGAACGTAGCCGACAGCCGATATATTTCTACTACCGGCGCCACCGTGAGCCTGTCGAAGCAGTTGAAATGGCCCGATGACTTTTTCTCACTTTCCATGGGTGTGAATTATACCCGTTATAAGTTGAGCAATTATGCCATTGACCCCACCAACCTGCCCGGTTTTGAGAATGGTATCGTGAACAACCTGAACTTCAGGGTGGCTTTACAGCGTAACTCTGTGAACCAGCCGATGTTCCCTACCAGCGGTTCTACTTTCCTGCTGAGCTTGCAGGTAACGCCGCCGTACTCAGCGATTGATAAAAATATCCTGACGGCTTCCAATCCATATAACTGGATCGAATACCACAAATGGCGTTTCAACGGAGAATGGTATGTGCCCCTGGGCAAACCACACGGTGAAGACAAGAGCAAGCAGTTTGTGCTGAAAATGGCGGCCAAATACGGCTTCCTGGGCAGGTTCAATTCAGACCTGGGTATCTCTCCTTTCGAACGTTTTCAGGTGGGCGATGCCGGTCTGAGTAACCAGTTCGCGCTGTTGGGTTACGATATCATTGCGCACAGAGGTTATCCTGTGTATGATAATTCGAATCCGAAGATCAACCCCGATAAGCAAGTGGCCAGCCAGTACTTTACCATATTCAATAAGTATACCATGGAACTGCGTTACCCGCTCAGTTTGAGTCCCAGCAGCACCATCTATGCTTTGGGTTTCTTTGAAGCGGCCAACGGCTGGTATTCCATGAAAGATTATAATCCTTTCCAGTTAAGGCGTTCGGTAGGTTTGGGTATGCGCTTTTTCCTGCCGATGTTTGGCTTACTTGGATTTGATTATGGTATAGGATTAGACAGGTTCACGCCCGGCGGTTCTTTGAAAGATGCTGCCAGGTTTACCTTCATGTTAGGATTTGAACCGGAATAGGACAACCCTTAACTAAACCAATATTATGAAAAAGCTATTCTTTGTTGCCGTTATATGGATGGCCCTGGCCCATACCGCAGTTGCACAGCAGCGTTATGCCATTATCGATACACGGTATATCCTGGAGAAAATTCCTGAATACAAAGACGCCGATAAAAAGTTAAAACAAATCGGCGACCAATGGCAGAAAGAGATCGACGATAAACAGGCGCAGCTCGATAAAATGTATAAAAGCTATGAGGCTGAACAGTTTATGTTGAGCGATGCGCTGAAGAAGAAAAGAGAGGATGAATTGTTTGTGATGGAGAAAGAGATACGCGACCTGCAGAAAAAACGCTTCGGTTTTGAAGGGGATCTTTTCAAAGAAAGACAAAGACTTGTTAAACCTGTGCAGGACAAGGTATATACCGCCGTTCAGAAGATGGCAATAGCCAAAGCCTACGATTTCGTACTCGATAAAAGTGAAGGAATTACCGTTATATTTGCCGACCCCAAACTAGATAAGAGTGAAGATGTGTTAAGGGAACTGGGGATCAAAAATTAGTCTAAAACAAAAACAAACATAAATTCTCACTACAATGAAGAAGTTTTTAATTGTGTGTGTTGCTATTGGAGCAGGTTTCCTGTTTGCCAACCAGTCGAGTGCACAGCAGGTTAAGATCGGGTATTTTGATGAGCAGTCTATCTTACCCCTGATGCCGGGTATCCAGAAAGTGGATACGCTCCTGAGAAGTTTCAGCGAAGATTCACTCAGACAAGAGTATGATTATACATTGGGCATGTACATGCGCCAGGACAGCGTTTGGAAAAAAGATTCAGCTACCATGCCTGCCAAAGCCAGGGAACTGGCCCAGCGTGACCTGAACACCCTGAAGATCAAATTGATCAGGTGGCAGGAATATTCCAACAACCTGGCTGAGCAGAAAAAAGAAGAGCTGCTGGCTCCTTTCATGAAGAAAATAGTAGACGCTTTGCACGAGGTGGTGGTAGAGCAGAAATACGCGTATGTTTTAAAGCAGGATGCATTGTATCCTTATGTTCAACCCCCGTTGTTGGATAATCTTACCATCCGTGTAGCCATGAAACTGAAGTTGGCCATCCCCAAAGAACTCGAAGAGGAATGGAAACGCCAGTCAGGCGGTGGCGCTCCCAGCAACAGGCCTTCCGGCGGTGCTGTAAAACCCAAAGGATAATTGATAAAATCAATGATACTTCGAACCCCGTTATACCAACGGGGTTCTTATTTTTGAGTCATGCAAGGAAAAGGTCCCATTGGTGTTTTCGACAGCGGCTATGGCGGTTTAACCGTGCTGAAGGAGATCGTTCAGCGTTTACCGCAATACGATTATATCTATATGGGCGATAATGCCCGTGCGCCTTACGGTCCGCGTTCTTTTGAAACCATTTATCATTATACGCTTGAGTGTGTTCAGTGGTTTTTCACACAGGGATGCGAATTGGTAGTGCTGGCGTGCAACACAGCATCCGCCAAAGCTTTGCGCACCATTCAACAGAAAGACCTGCCCCGCATAGATCCTTCCAGGAGAGTGTTGGGTGTTATCAGGCCTACAACAGAAGTGGTAGGCAATTATTCGCATTCGGGTGAAGTGGGTATTATGGGAACCGTGGGAACCGTGCAGAGTGAAAGTTATCCTATTGAAATAGCTAAATTCTTTCCAGACTTGAAAGTGTACCAGGAAGCTTGTCCTATGTGGGTGCCACTCGTAGAAAATGATGAGTATGATAAGCCGGGAGCGGATTATTTCATCAGGCAGCACATCAACAGGCTACTGGAACAATCGCCCAGGATAGATACTTTATTGCTGGCCTGCACTCATTATCCGCTGCTCATTGATAAGATCCGGCAATTTGCTCCGCAAGGAATGACCATTCTTTCCCAGGGAGCCATTGTAGCGCCCAGTCTTGAAAAATACCTGGCCAACCACCCTGAAATGGCGGCAAAATGCACCACTGGCGGACAGTTACAATTTTATACTACCGATTCTCCTGCTGATTTCGACAACCATGCCACCCGTTTCTTTGGCAAACCGGTTACATCAAAACACCTTGATCTCCAATCATTTAAATGTTGATCCCTAAAAAATCTAACAACTGACAACCAACAACTAACAACTTTTCCCTACCTTCGCCGTCCTTTCACAGGCGGCAGTATGGTGACTGCAGCATGAAATGAAACAAAATTTCCGGGTTAGTTAAACAACGTCATTATGAAACGTACATTTCAACCGCACAAACGTCGTCGCAAATCCGTTCACGGATTCCGCAAGCGCATGCAAACTGCCAATGGCCGCAAAGTGCTGGCAAGCCGTCGTGCAAAGGGTCGTAAGAAACTCACTGTTTCAAGCGAGAAAGGTTTAAAATAAAACCGGGGCTCTTCCGGGAGCCAGGTATTGAAAATATAAGTCCCGCGATCGCGGGACTTTTTTAGTTTAGTGTAAGAATGTCCGCCTCATTTTCATACAATAAAAAGGAAAAGCTCAAGAGCCGTAAACAGATCGATGGATTGTTCGCAAAAGGGCGCAGTTTCCTGGTATTCCCGGTGAAAGTATTTTACCTGCCTGTTGATACAAAGGAAGTGCAGCCGGTAAAAGCGGGTGTTGGCGTCAGTGCACGCCATTTCAAAAAAGCGGTGGACCGCAATCGTGTTAAACGTTTACTGCGCGAAACATACCGCTTGCATAAACAACCGCTTTACGATTGTATGGAGGCACGCAAACAGCAACTGGCTGTTTTTTTCCTGTATATTGATAAAACCCTGCCATCTATAGACCTGCTGCAAAAAAAAATGCCCCTGCTGGTAAATAAGCTGATCAAAGCATTACATGAAACGCCTACTTCAGATACTGAGCTGGCCGCTGATACTGCTGGTTAAAATATACCAGTACGTGATCTCCCCTGCCATCGGCCCCAAATGCAGGTTCACGCCCACCTGCTCGCAGTATGCCATCACTGCTTTGCAAAAACACGGGCTGATCAAAGGAACTTTGCTGGCCATCAAGCGTATCAGCAAATGCCATCCCGGAGGCGGCAGTGGTTACGATCCTGTTCCCTGATGCGTTATTACTTTTTTACCGGAACGGTCATTGCCTGTAACCTGGCAATTTCTTCCCGTACTTCTTTGATGCTGAAGAAACGGTATACTTCGGGGTCTTTATCGCCTACTTTTTCGGCAGAAGTCATTTTGTGATAAGGGCCTACAACTATCGCGTCTATATTGGCGCTGATTTTTGTAGCGGTATTGGGAAGTAAAAAGAAATTACGGTTGGCTGCGCTGATGTTCTTCCCCTCTGTTACCTGAACCAGTGAATCGATCCGCTTCTTCACATCATCCTGAGAAAACACCTGCTTCAATGTTTTAGGATCTGCATAAGGCTGGTAGCCGCCTACAATGGTATCGTTCTTTACATTAATTACATAGAGGCCGTTATCGGTGATGTCAACACTGCTGTTACCTGCGGGAGAGCTGAGCTGGAAACTGAGCTTTTGACCGGCGATGTCGATGGTTTTTTCATCGTGTCCGGCGCCATCTTTGGCTGTAATGGTTCGGGTATCTGTATTCACATCTGCAGCGCCCTTGCTCATGACGATAAGCCGCTTGTTGTTACTGGAACAAGCGCTGAGTAATGCGAGCGCTGATAAACCGAAGAATAGTTTTTTCATAATGACATGTTTAATGAAAAGTCCCGCTATGTTGTAGCGGGACCTCAAAATAATACTATTTTCCAAAACCTTATTTAGCTGCTGCGAAACGTTCGGCTACTTTGTTCCAGTTCACTACGTTCCAGAAAGCAGCCAGGTAATCGGCCCTGCGGTTCTGGTATTTAAGGTAATAAGCGTGTTCCCACACATCGGCACCCAGCAATGGCGTACCTTTTACTTCGGCTACATCCATCAGGGGATTGTCCTGGTTGGGTGTAGAAGAAACTTCCAGCTTACCGTCTTTAACGATCAGCCATGCCCAGCCGCTACCGAAGCGGGTCATGCCAGCCTGCGCAAATTTTTCTTTGAATGCATCAAAAGAACCGAAAGCGCTGTTGATGGCGTCGGCCAGTGCACCAGAGGGCGCGCCGCCTGCTTTAGGAGCCAGGCTTTCCCAGAAAAAAGTATGGTTCCAGTGACCGCCGCCGTTGTTGCGAACAGCCGGACTGATAGATCCTGCAGCTGCCACCAGTTGTTCCAGTGATTTTCCTTCGTTAGGTGTACCGGCAATCGCTTTGTTGAGGTTGTCAACATAAGCCTGGTGGTGCTTGCCATGGTGTATTTGCATGGTAGTAGTGTCGATATGAGGCTCCAATGCGTCGTGTGCATAGGGCAGCGGTGCGAGTGTAAATGCCATATAATTTGATTTTTGTTTTAGGATCTTGATGGAGAACAAATTTACTGTTGTTCGGTCGATAACGCGTCAACCGATGGATTTCTTTCTGAAATCGAAAAATCTCAACGTTTGCTTTTGAAAAACGCTTTTATCAGGCGGGCGCAATCTTCTTCCATGATGCCTTTGATGAGTTCTGTTTTGGGATGAAAGGGCCAGTTCTCCCCTGTAGTACGTTTGAACCCGTTCTTTTCATCCGAAGCCCCGTAAACGATACGGTCGATCTTGCTCCAGTACAGAGCGCCGCAGCACATGAGGCAGGGTTCCAGGGTTACATAAAGGGTGGCTTCGGGCAGGTATTTAGCGCCGAGCATATTAAAGGCAGAGGTAAGCGCCAGTATTTCGGCATGGGCGGTGGAATCGTTCAGCATTTCAACCTGGTTATGGCCACGGGCAATGATTTTGTTGTTCATGACCACCACGGCGCCAACGGGCACTTCATCTGCATCATAGGCCAGTTGCGCTTCTTTCAATGCCTGTTGCATGAAGTATTCGTGGGACTTCTCTAATAAATAATCTTCCATTTTAACAAAATAAGATAATTTGGAAGACAAACCAATGCCGGTAACTACCACCATGAGCGAAAGAATTGAAAAAAGAGCACAGGCCATAGCGGCTTTATCAAACACTACAGAATGGGATATCGTTGTGATCGGCGGAGGCGCTACAGGACTGGGCGCAGCGCTCGATGCCGCTGCCAGGGGTTACCGGGTTTTATTGCTGGAGCAGGCCGACTTTGCCAAATCCACTTCCAGTAAAAGCACCAAGCTGGTGCATGGCGGTGTTCGTTACCTGGCGCAGGGAAACGTTGGACTGGTGCGTGAAGCGAGTATTGAAAGAGGATTGCTTTGCCGCAATGCCCCTCACCTGGTAAAGAACCTGGGATTTGTAATACCGCTGTATGATTTTTGGGATAGCATCAAGTATACTATTGGATTGAAGCTGTACGATTGGATCTCGGGCAGACTGAGCCTTGGGCGGTCCGTACATATTTCCCGGAAAGAAACGCTGGAGCAGTTACCCAATATCAAAACAGAAGGACTGCTTGGCGGCGTTCGATACCACGACGGGCAATTTGATGATGCACGCCTGGCCATCAACCTGGTACAGACCCTTTTTGAAAAAGGCGGGTTTGCGATCAACTACATGAAAGTTACCGGGTTGATCAAAGAAGGATTACATGTGCGGGGAGTAACCGCCTGCGATGAAGAAACAGGAATGCATTATTCCCTCAAAGCAAAAGCAGTGATCAATGCCACTGGTGTGTTTGCAGACGATATCCTGCAAATGGATGATCCCACTGCAGCGAAAAGTATTTGCGCGAGTCAGGGTGTGCATGTAGTGCTCGATAAAACCTTTCATCCTTCCACCAGCGCTTTGATGATACCTGAAACAGCCGATGGCCGGGTACTCTTTGTAGTACCCTGGCACAACAAACTGATCGTTGGTACCACCGATACACCGGTAGATGCAGCCAGCCTGGAGCCGGTTGCGCTGGAAGCAGAGATAGGATTTATACTGGATACGGCCGGTAGCTATTTAATCCGCAAGCCTGCACGTGCCGATGTGCTGAGCGTGTTCGCGGGGCTGCGGCCACTGGCTATACCAGCGAATGGTGCACAGAAAACAAAAGAGATCTCGAGAAGTCATAAGATCATGGTGAGCGCATCGAAGCTCTTCACCATTCTTGGTGGTAAATGGACTACTTACCGGAGAATGGGTGAGGACCTGGTCAACCGTATAGAAAAAGAATTGGGATGGATGCCTAAACAGTCGGTTACCAAAACACTTCTTATACATGGATATACTACGGGCATAAACTGGGATGATCCTTTGTATTTCTACGGGGCCGATGCAGTGGCTTTGCAACAAAAGATGAATGATGCCGGCAAGTGGATCAGTGAAAAATTGCATATCCATGAAGCGCAGGTGGCATGGGCGGTACAGGAGGAAATGGCCAGAACAGTAGAAGATGTATTGTCGCGCAGAACGAGGGCGCTGTTGCTCGATGCGGGCGAGAGTATGCGTATGGCAAGGCCGGTAGCGGAACTGATGGCAAAGCAAATGCAGAAAGATGCGCAGTGGGTGGAAGACCAGGTGGCAACATTCAGTCAACTGGCTGCATCGTATAAACTGCGTGATTGAAAAAACCAATAGAATAACCGTATTTTTAATCAGATTGCTTAGATAGCCTATGTCAACATTCATTCTTGCTTTTGACCAGGGAACCACCAGTTCCCGCGCCATTGTTTTCAATAAGAAAAGCGAAGTAGTAGCCGTTGCGCAAAAAGAGTTCACACAAATATTTCCGCAGGCAGGATGGGTAGAGCACGATGCTGCGGAGATATGGTACACACAGTTATCGGTAGCAACAGAAGCGGTGCTCAAGGCCGGACTCACTTTGCGTGATATTGCAGCCATTGGCATTACCAACCAGCGCGAAACAACGGTGGTATGGAATCGCAAAACCGGTGAGCCTGTTTACAATGCCATTGTGTGGCAGGATAAACGTACCGCTGCTTATTGCGATACGTTGCGGGCTGCGGGTAAACACGTGTCTATACAAGAGCGCACGGGGCTGATACTCGACGCGTATTTTTCTGCTACGAAACTGAAATGGATACTGGATCATGTAGAAGGTGCAAGAGAGCAGGCGGTGAGAGGCGAGTTATGTTTTGGTACCATCGATTCCTGGCTTATCTGGAAGCTCACCAATGGTAAAGTGCATGCAACGGATATGAGCAATGCCTCGCGTACCATGTTGTTCAATATTCATACGTTGGAATGGGATCCCTGGTTGCTGGACCTGTTTGATATCCCGGCATCGGTATTGCCCGAAGTGCGTTCGAGCAGTGAAGTATTTGGTCATACACAGGAAGTGTTGACGGGCGCGAATATTCCCATTGCAGGTGTGGCGGGTGATCAACAGTCGGCCTTATTTGGACAAATGTGTTTGCATCCCGGCATGGTAAAGAATACTTACGGCACAGGGTGCTTTATGCTCATGAATACGGGCACCAAACCCATCGCTTCAAAAAATAACCTCATTACTACCATTGCCTGGAAAATCAATGGCACGGTGCATTATGCATTGGAAGGAAGTGTGTTCATTGCCGGCGCTGTTGTGCAATGGTTACGTGATGGGTTGGGCATTATTAAAACATCGGCCGATATAGAAGCACTCGCTAATTCAGTAGCTGATAATGGCGGTGTGTATATGGTTCCTGCGTTTGCAGGACTGGGGGCGCCTTACTGGAACCAGCACGCCAAAGGCACCATTGTAGGGATTACCAGGGGCACTACGGCCGGTCATATCGGAAGAGCGGCCGTAGAGAGTATCGCTTATCAAACCATGGATGTGCTGGTTGCTATGGAAGCGGATGCTGGTGTAAAGATCAGCGAGCTGCGGGTAGACGGAGGCGCTACGGTGAACAACCAGTTGTTGCAATTCCAGAGTGATCTGTTGCGCACTACAGTTGTACGCCCTGTGATTACTGAGACCACAGCATTAGGAGCGGCCTATCTTGCGGGACTTGCAGTGCAATACTGGAAGAGCATGGAGGAGATGGAAAAATACTGGCAGATGGACCGCACTTTTCATCCGCAAATGGCAGATGAAGAAGCGCAAAGAAAAGCAGCCGGATGGAAACAGGCGGTGCATGCAACGGCTTCCTATGTAACACACGATTAAGAATCTTATTCCTTTAACCCTATAATGATTTTATCTATGTCGATTTTTTTATCTGAAATGGCAGGAACAGCCATGCTGGCCCTTTTAGGCTGTGGCGTGGTGGCCAATGTGGTGCTCAATCAAACCAAAGGAAACAACAGTGGATGGATTGTGATTGCATTTGGCTGGGGTGTGGCTGTGTTCGTAGGTGTTTTTGTTGCAGCCAAAGGAAGTGGCGCGCACCTCAATCCGGCTGTAACCCTTGCATTTGCCTGGTTGCATAAGATAGAATGGTCGCAGGTGCCTGTTTATATTGTGGGCCAGTTCCTGGGTGCTATGATTGGCGCTACGCTGGCATGGTTGTCTTACTACAAACATTTTGGAGCAACAGACAATGCAGCGGCTAAACTGGGTGTTTTTTGTAATTCGCCTGCCATACCCAACACAACGGCCAACCTTGCAACGGAGATCATCGGCACTTTTGCGCTGGTGTTCGCTGTGTTGTATATGGCCGCGCCTGCTGCAAGTTTGGGTGCATTGGATGCGTTGCCGGCAGGGTTGGTGGTATTGGGCATCGGTCTCAGTTTGGGTGGTCCTACAGGCTATGCCATTAATCCTGCCAGGGATATGGGGCCGCGTATTATGCATGCGTTGCTGCCCATTCCCAACAAAGGTAACAGTGGGTGGAGCTATAGTTGGATTCCGGTAGTGGGGCCTGTTGTTGGAGGACTGCTGGCGGCTATTGTGTTTGATATGTTGCAGTGATCTGCATCTTAATTTTAAAATAGCGTTTATTTGCAGCGTAATAAAAAGCCCATAGAACGTAAGCTCTATGGGCTTTTTGCTTCAAGATTATATAAGGTCTACTTTTTTACAGTTGCTTGATCATAATATTCCTGAACCACACATCACCGCCATGATCTTGTAAAGCAATATGGCCTTTGAAGATTTTGGCAAAGTCGGGCATGCTTTTGAACTTACTGCCTGCTATCATTTGTCTCCAGTTGTCATCGCCGTAAGTGGTAGATACAACGGTTACACCGTTCAAAATAAAATCGAGCTTCCCTTTGTTGCTGATGATCTCAGCTGTGTTCCACTCGCCAACAGCTTTTACCACGCCTTCTTTTCCGGCGATCAGATCATAGAGATTACCGGCGCGGTGTTTATTGATCTTTCCGTCGGGATGGCCGTCGTTATCAAGCACCTGCATTTCAGGACCGGTATTCCATACATATTTGTACTTGGAAGGATCGTCCTGCACCCAGAAGATAATGCCGCTGTTGCCATTTTTAGAGATCTTCCAATCGAGCTTCAGGTGAAAATTCTCATACTCCCCGTCGGTTACCAGGTCGCCACCGGTTTTGCTTTGCCAGTCGGCCTTATCTTTTTTAGATGCATCGAGGTATAAAGCCCCATCTGTTACTTTCCAGGCTTCTCCTGCGGTAGTCTTACCGTAAGAATGCCAGCCTTTAGTTGTTTTTCCGTCGAACAATGAAACCCAGCCTTTCTTTTTTACTACGGCAGTGGTGTTTTCATAGGTGTGATTGTTAGCAGTGCTATTGAAAAGTACGGCAGCGGCAATCAAACTACCTGCAATAAGATGATGCATGGTTTATTATTTTTTGAGTAAGAAAATGTATTTGATGATCTGTTGTGCATCGGCTTCGCTCAATTGCGGATGCGGGGTCATGGGAACAGTACCCCATACACCTTGCCCGCCTTTGATTACTTTACTAGCCAGCATGCTGATGTTGGCATCTGTGTTTTCATACTTGGTGGCTACATCTTTATAAGCGGGTCCGATGTTTTTTTCACTCACTTTATGACAAGTGAGACAGTCATTTTTAGCTACGAGTTCCAGTCCTTTTTGATAATCGGGATTAGCACTGAGATCGGTTGTTGCTGCCGGAGCGGCGGCTGTTGTTGCAGTAGTTTTCTCTTCTTTTTTTGCATCATTACCTCCGCAGGCGGTCATCACTGCTGCCAGCACTGCAAAGGCTACATAATACTTTTTCATAAAGTTCACTTTGTCGGTTAAATGATTATTCGGCAAGTTATTGATCTATTCCTAAAATGCGGCGGTTAAAATTTTCATCTGCGCCTCTTCCTGCAAAATCATCGAATGCCTTATCGGTAACACGAATGATATTTTGTTTGATGAAGGGCGCGCCTTCGGCCGCGCCGGCTTCCGGGTGTTTGAGCGCACATTCCCATTCCATAACGGCCCATCCTTTATAATCATAAGCTGCCAGCTTGCTGAAGATAGATTTGAAATCAACCTGTCCGTCGCCCAGCGAACGGAAGCGCCCGGCCCTGTTCACCCATCCCTGGTAGCCGCCATACACGCCTTGTTTGGCCGTGGGGTTGAACTCAGCATCTTTCACATGGAACATTTTAATCCGTTCGTGGTAATGGTCTATATAACCCAGGTAATCGATGCACTGCAATGCCAGGTGTGAAGGATCGTATAAAAGACAAACTCGCGAATGTTCGTTAACTTTTTCAAGGAACATTTCATAGCTCACACCATCGTGCAGGTCTTCGCCGGGATGGATTTCATAACAGAGGTCCACACCATGTTCATCGAATACCTGTAAGATAGGCAACCAGCGTTTGGCCAGTTCTGTAAAGCCTGTCTCTACCAGTCCGGCCGGCCGCTGGGGCCAGGGATACACGGTATGCCATAACAATGCCCCACTGAATGTGGCATGTGCATTCAATCCCAGGTTCTGTGACGCTTTGGCTGCATATTTCAGTTGCTGAACAGCCCATTCGGTACGTGCCCTGGCGTTGTTGCGCACAGCTTCGGGAGCAAAACTGTCGAATAATTCATTGTAAGCCGGATGCACGGCAACCAATTGTCCCTGCAGGTGGGTAGACAGTTCAGTGATCTCTAATCCGGCTGCTTTCACGATGCCTTTGATCTCGTCGGCATAAGTCTTGCTCTCTGCTGCACGTTGCAGGTCTATGCAGCGGCTGTCCCAGCTAGGGATCTGCACACCGGTATAACCCAATGATGCCGCCCATTTGCAGATAGAATCCAAAGAATTGAAAGGTGCTTGATCACCCAGGAATTGTGCAAGGAATATTCCCGGGCCTTTGATGGTGGTCATGAATGAATATTGTGTTTATTGATTTTTTAAGATCCGAATTTTGTCCATTTCAGTTCTGATTGTGCAGAAGCCACTACGGAGTCAATAAATGTCATACCACGGATGCCGTCTGCTACTGAGGGGAAGTCGAGCATCTCTTTGGTAGGTGTGCCACCATTTAATTTGGTTGACAGTGTGAGGGCAAAATTGCGGTAGATATTACCGAATGCTTCCAGGTATCCTTCGGGGTGTCCGCCCGGCGTGCGGCAATTGTGCGTGGCATAACTGGATAAACGATCGGTATAGTTACCGCCTGCGCGGAGGATCTCTGTAGGTTTATGTAACCATTTTGCCAACAGTGTATTGGGTTCTTGTTGCGCCCATTCGAGGCCGCCATTTTCTCCGTATACACGTATTTTCAATGCATTCTCTTCTCCTGCCGCTACCTGGGAGGCCATCAATACACCCCTGGCGCCGTTATTGAATTTCAGTAATACGTTACCGTCGTCGTCGAGGGCACGTCCCTCTACCATGATATTCAGATCGGCACAGAGATCGGTGATCTGCAGTCCGGTTACGTATTCGGCGAGGTGTGCCGCATGTGTACCGATATCTCCCATGCTGCCGCTCTTACCCGAACGTTTGGGATCTGTGCGCCAGGCGGCCTGGGCATTTCCTTCGCGTTCAGATAATTTGCTCAGCCATCCCTGCGGATATTCCACCCATACTTTTCTGATCTTACCCAGTTGTCCTTCTGCTACCATGGCACGGGCCTGTTTTACCATCGGATAACCGGAATAGGTATGGGTGAGGCAAAGGGTCAGGCCGGTTTCATCTACTTTCTTTTTCAGTTGCAATGCTTCGTCGAGCGTGAAAGTGATGGGCTTTTCCAATACCACATTGAATCCATGATCGAGCGCCATTATTGCAGGAGCAAAATGCGCAAAATTGGGTGTAACGATCGTAACAAAATCCATTCGCTTATCTGCGGGCAGCTCACTTTCTTTTTTGATCATTTCTTCGAAAGTGAGGTAAATACGGTCCTCAGGCAGGAATAAAGATTTTCCTGAATCCTTTGCGATCTCAGGGTTAATACTTAATGCGCCGCATACCAATTCAATAAGGCCATCCATATTGGCTGCAATACGGTGAATGGCGCCGATAAAGGCATCTTTGCCTCCGCCAACCATTCCCATTCTTAGTTTTCGATTCATTTGTTTTGCTTTTACTTGCTGTAAAACTGGTAAAAAAAATTTGAAACAAGTGTATTTTTTACACTGACTTTGAAAATAAAAATCTACATTTAGCTGCTTTTTTAAACAACCCCTACGATGATGCAAGCCATTCCTCAACGCAACCAGCTTTTTGTAGCGAGCTGCCTCGCTTTATTAGTAACCTCTCTTTCTTTTGGTATTCGCGCCGGTATTTTAAGCAGACTTGGCGTACAATTCGAGCTCAACGCAGCACAGCTGGGCTCTATCGCTGCTACCGCCTTCTGGGGCTTTCCGCTGGCAGTAGTGATCGGTGGTTTTGTAGTAGATGTGATTGGCATGAAACGACTGCTGCTTGTTGCTTTTGTGTTTCATTTAGTAGGTATCCTGCTTACCATTTTTGCAGGCGGGTACTGGACACTTTTTATATCCACTTTGTGTATAGGTATTGCCAACGGAACCGTGGAAGCGGCCTGTAACCCGTTGGTAGCAACCATCTTCTCCGATAACAAGACCACCAAGCTGAACCATTTCCATCTTTGGTTCCCCGGCGGTATTGTAATTGGCACTTTGCTGGTATTTATTCTTGATAAAATGAATATCGGCTGGCAGGTGCAGGTAGGGTTGATGATCATCCCCACACTGATCTACGGGTTCCTTTTCAGCAAACTGAATTTCCCGGTAACAGAACGTGTAGCACAAGGTATTTCTACCGGTGACATGTATAAGGCCCTGCTCAATCCATTATTTATACTGATGATCGTTCTCATGTTTGGTACAGCTATTACCGAATTGTTCACCGGCCAATGGATAGATGTATTGTTGAAGAACGTATCGGACAATGCTATTTTGTTGCTGACTATTGAAACAGGTGTAATGGTGGTAGGCCGCGGTTTGGCCGAACCTGTAGTACACCGGTTTTCTCCGCAGGGCGTGTTATTGATGTCGGCGATCTTGTCGGCCCTGGGATTGTATTTATTAGGGCACAGTACCGGTAATATGTTATTCGTTGGCGCACTGGTGTTTGGAATGGGTGTTTGTTATTTCTGGCCCACCATGCTGGGATTCGTTTCAGAAAACCTGCCCAGGACAGGAGCTGTAGGATTGAACCTGATGGGGGGCGCCGGTATGTTTGCCGTATCGGTGTATATGATGTTCATGGGTGGACGCTACGATGAATTGCTGGCCTCCAAACTTCCTGCCGGTGCCAGTCTGAAAAGTTATATGGACGCGGCTGCGGGAACCGAGATGGCTACTGCTTTGGCGGAGGCTAAAAAAGCGGCCGGACCGGAAATACTAAACACAACCCTGCTCATTCCTGTTATTCTAACTGTTGCATTTGCAGGACTGCTCATTTATATGCGCAGAAAAAAGCAACCGGCATTGGCTTAATCATTAACTATTTCTTTTATAAAATTATCCATGGCTACAGATCAAAACAGGCGGAAAGCGATCAAGCATATTTTAGCGGGATCCGCTGTCGTTGCAGCGGGGCCGGCGCTTTCGGCATTCACTCCGGCAGAAAAAAAGGAAAAAGATAGTATGACATCATTAAAAGGGAACATCAAGCACTCTGTTTGCCGCTGGTGTTACGGCGGTATTGAACTGAATGAACTGGCCGCAGCAGCAAAAGAAATAGGATTGGTTGGCATAGACCTTGTGGGCCCCAAAGACTGGGCAACATTAAAAAAATACGACCTGATCTCTACTATGTGTAACGGTGCAGAGATCAGTCTTACCAAGGGATGGAACGATAAGCAATACCACGACACGCTTATTAAGAATTATACAGAACATATTGAATTGGTGGCGCAAGCAGGATATACCAACCTGATTTGCTTCAGCGGCAGCCGTAACGGAATGGATGATGAAACAGGGCTGAAGAATTGTACCGAAGGATTGAAGCAGATCATCGGGCTGGCCGAAAAGAAAGGTGTGACCATACAGATGGAATTGTTGAACAGCAAAGTGGATCATAAAGATTATATGTGCGACAGAACACCCTGGGGTGTGGAGTTGTGCAAACGCATCGGGTCGCCCAACTTCAAGTTATTATACGATATCTATCACATGCAAATTGATGAAGGCGATGTGATTCGCACCATCCGTGATCACCACCAATACTTAGGCCATTATCATACCGGAGGTGTACCAGGCAGGCATGAAATAGATGAATCACAGGAATTGTATTATCCTGCCATCATGAGAGCGATTGTAGGCGTGGGCCACAAAGGATATGTAGCACAGGAGTTCATCCCTGCTGCAGCCGATAAGCTGGGTTCTTTAAGGGCGGCCATCAAAATCTGCGATGTATAATAAGCTTTGTCTATCTAAACTGCGTAACTATATAAAGCATCATTAAATTTAAAACAATGTCCGATCAAAATTACGATGCCATCGTCGTTGGTTCAGGAATCAGCGGCGGATGGGCTGCCAAAGAGCTTACGGAAAAAGGACTCAAAGTGCTGATGTTGGAGAGAGGCCGCAACATCGAGCACATCAAAGATTATGTCAATGCCAACAAAGAGGCATGGGATTACCCGCACCGCGGCCGGAGAACACAGCAGATGGAGAAAGACTATCCTGTGCTCAAACGTGATTATCCTTTGAATGAAACCAATCTCGATTATTGGGTGAATGACAAGGAAAGTCCTTATACAGAGATCAAGCGGTTCGACTGGTTCCGCGGTTATCATGTGGGCGGCCGTTCACTGATGTGGGGGCGCCAGAGCTATCGCTGGAGCGATTTCGATTTCGAGGCCAATGCCAAAGACGGTATTGCTGTTGATTGGCCTGTTCGTTACAAAGAGATCGCACCCTGGTACGATTACGCAGAGAAATTTGCGGGAATCAGCGGTAGCAGGGATGGTCTTGCACAATTGCCCGATGGCCAGTTCATGCCGGCGATGGAAATGAACTGTGTGGAGAAAGATGTCTCGGCCAGGATGAAAGACTATTATAAAGGCCAGCGCGCCATGATCATTGGCCGTACTGCTAATATTACAGTACCACATGAGGGTAGAACCAACTGCCAGTTCAGGAATAAATGCTGGCTGGGTTGTCCGTTCGGCGGTTATTTCAGTACACAGTCTGCCACACTGCCCGCCGCTATGAAAACGGGCAGGTTAACACTCCGTCCCTGGTCTATCGTTACCAAGATACTGTACGATAAGGACAAGAAAAGGGCTACCGGAGTAGAAGTACTTGATGCAGAAACCAACAAGACTTATGTATTCAACTCAAAGATCGTTTTCCTGAATGCTTCTACCTTGAATTCGGCCTGGGTACTGATGAACTCTGCCACCGATGTATGGCCCGACGGATTGGGCAGTAGCAGCGGAGAGCTGGGTCACAACCTGATGGACCATCACCTGGGTGTGGGTGCAGGCGGACATGTAGACGGATACGAAGACAAATATTATTTCGGTCGCCGTGCCAACGGTATTTACATACCCCGTTACCGCAACCTGTTTGGAGATAAGCGCGATTACCTGCGTGGCTTCGGTTACCAGGGAGGCGCCAGCCGCCAGGGTTATGGCCGCGAGATCGCTGAACTGAGTATCGGTGGTGCATACAAAGATGCGCTGACCGAACCGGGTCCATGGTCAATGGGTATCGGCGGTTTTGGTGAGATACTGCCTTATCACGAAAATAAAGTTACGCTGGACAAAACCAAGAAAGACAAATGGGGTCTGAATGTACTGGCCATCGATTGCGAATTGAAAGAGAATGAGCTGAAGATGCGCAAAGACATGCTGCAGGACGCCATTGAAATGCTGGAAGCAGCCGGTGTGAAAGACGTGAAGGGGCGCGATGGAGATGGTACTCCCGGACGTGGTATCCATGAAATGGGTACTGCACGTATGGGCGCCGATCCGAAGACATCCGTATTGAATAAATACAACCAGGTTTGGGATGCTCCCAACGTGTATGTAACGGATGGTTCTTTCATGGTTTCCGCAGCTTGCGTGAACCCATCACTGACCTATATGGCGTTCACCGCCAGGGCAGTGGATCATGCCGTATCTGAATTGAAAAAACAGAATCTATAAACGATCAACTAAAAAAATTAAGCAATGAACAGAAGAGAAGCCATATCCAGTGTAGCATTACTGCTAGGAGGCACCATCCTCGGGGCAGAAGCTTTTTTGTCGGGCTGTAAAACCAAAAGCACAACAGAAGCAGGCGCTGTTAATTTCTCTGCAGATGATGTGAGTTTTCTGAATGAAGTAGCCGAGACCATTCTTCCTGCTACCAGCACACCCGGCGCCAAAGCTGCTAAAGTGGGCGATTTCATGACAGTTATCGTAAGGGATTGTTATGAGCCTAAAGACCAGACGACTTTCATGGAAGGCCTGAAGAAGCTGGATGAAGCGAGCAAGAAAATGAACAGCAAATCTTTCATGGAAAGCACGCCCGAACAACGCCACAACCTTTTGGTAGCGCTGGACAAAGAACAGAAAGACTACCAGAAGAACAAGAAGAAAGAAGATCCTACCCATTATTTCCGTATGATGAAAGAACTGACCCTCTGGGGTTACTTCACATCGGAAATAGGCGCCAAACAAGCTTTGCGCTATGTGGCCGTTCCCGGTAAATACGAAGGCTGTATTCCTTATAAAAAAGGAGATAAAGCTTGGGCAACCTAGTTAATTCGGTAATTTGACAATTAGGTAATTCGACATTGTAAATTGTTCGGATCTGGAATTATTAACTCTTAAATCAATAGTATGTCATCGTCTAGCAGGCGGGATTTTTTAAGGGGCGGCGCATTTGCTGCACTGGGATTAGCACTGCCATTTAAAGGGAAATCTTCTTTGATCGAAAGCTTTGCCGCTTCCAAAAAGCTGAATGCATTCGGCCTTCAGTTGTGGACCGTAAAAGAAGACATGGCCCGGGATGCGAAAGACACTTTGAAAAAAGTTGCGTCTTACGGTTACAAACAAATAGAAAGCTTCGAAGGTAAGAGCGGTATGTTTTGGGGGATGAGTAACAAAGACTTTTCAAAATACCTGGATGGTTTGGGTACGCGCATCATTTCCTCTCATTGCAATATTTCGACAGACTTTGAAAAAAAGGCTGCTGAAGCGGCAGAGATCGGTATGAAATACCTGATCTGTCCGTATAAAGGACCGCAGAAGAGCATCGACCAATTCAAAAAATTTGCCGATGAATTCAATAAAGCGGGTGAGATCTGTAAAAAGAACGGCATCCGTTTCGCTTACCACAACCACGATTATTCATTCAAACCTGTAGATGGTCAATTACCGCAGGAAGTTATGATGAATAATACTGATAAGGACCTGGTAGATTTTGAAATGGATATTTACTGGGTAGTGGCTGCCGGCGAAAGCCCCGAAGCATGGTTTAAAAAGCATCCGAACCGTTTCCGTCTTTGTCATGTGAAAGATTATGCTAAAACAGCCAATGGACATGAATCTGTTCAATTGGGTAAGGGTACCATTGATTTTCACTCGATACTGAAAGCAGGTACTGCCAACGGATTGCGGAACTATATTGTAGAGCAGGAAGCTTTCACCGGAAGCAACCCGCTGGATAGCGCTGCGGCTGATGCGAAATATATGAAAGCGTTCGCTATTTAAATTAACGCGTTGTTTAAATAAAAGAGGCCGGTGATTAAATTACCGGCCTCTTCTTTTATGCATTGCTGATGCTATACACCTAATGACCAGCCTTCCCTGTAACTTCTCTTCACAAACTGGTTGGCTTCGTCGAAATTGGTGATACGCATATTCGGACCATCCCACATCAACTTGATATAACGGCCGGGATAGGTGATATTCTCTCTTTCTTTACCGTTACCATCCACCTTTTTCTCTTTGTGTTGGATATCGTAACTGCGTATGGCCAGGTTACCCATCAATACGCTTTCGGTAAGCGGACCTGCGATATCGAAATGAGAACTGAGGTTCTTGGCTTTTTCACTGTTATAACCTGCAATAGCAGCTTCTACCCAGGCGGCATAGTGACCATTGTCTCCATTGGGTACGCGCGCCAGCGTTTTCGGAACTTTTACCTGGTTGGTACGTGAGGTTGGTAACAGTTGGGGGTCTTTACCATAGGTAGCGCACATCATCTTGCCTTTGGTACCGATGAAGATGGCTCCATTACCGCCATCACCCATTACTTCATTGGGTCCTAATTCTGGCGGACGTTCGGGTTGTATACCACCATCCATCCAATGCAGTTTCACATCGGGCTTGCCCTTTTCTCCTTTGAATGTAAGGATGATATGAGATGATACAGGGCCTGATTCGGGATAGAAAGCCTTTCTCCAGGGTTCTACATAACGGGTAGCCACGCTGCATTCTGCCGATAAGGGATAACCCAGGTTCAATACAGCGAAAGCAGGTGCCATAATATGACAGGCCATATCGCCGAGGGCGCCGGTACCGTAATCCCACCAGCCGCGCCAGTTGAAAGGAACGAGCCCTTCTACATAATCTTTATAAGGAGCGGTGCCCTGCCAGAGGTTCCAGTCGAGCTCTTGGGGAATTGGCGGCTTTTGTGCAGACCAGGCAATACCCTGGGGCCAAACAGGTCTGTCGGTATAACAATAAATGGTATGCACATCGCCCAATAAGCCGGCGTTGTGCCATTCCATTAGCTGGCGTACACCATCGCCCGAAGCGCCCTGATTACCCATTTGCGTAACCACTTTGTAACGGTGAGCAGCTTCAGTGAGCTTGCGCGCTTCATAGATATCGTGTGTAAGCGGTTTTTGCACGTATACGTGCTTATTCAGTTGCATGGCAGCCATGGCAATCACAGCGTGCATATGGTCGGGTGTTGAAACAGATACGGCATCGACGTTTTTGCCCTCTTTTTCGAGCATCTCGCGGTAATCTTTGTAGATCTTCGCTTTGGGGTAGCGTTCGCGGCTTTTTTTGAATTGTCTTTCGTCTACATCGCAAAGGACGGCGATTTCAGCTTTTCCACTCTGGTAAAAATTCCAGAGATCGCTTTCACCTTTACCACCGGCGCCAACGCCGGCAATGATTAATTTGTCGCTGGGGGCGGTATAACCTGTTCCACCCAATACATGGCGGGGAAGAATGTAAAAGCCGGCCAGTGCAGTAGCGCTGTTACGCAGGAACTTTCTCCTGGAATCATTGGCGCCGCTGTCCTGTGGCTTGTTGTCGGTTTTCTTTTTCATTTTGCTTTGTCGTTAGGCGTTTTTTGATAGAAAATGGAGCCGTGAATATATTGCATTTTAAGGAAAATATAAGCCGTATCCGATTAATTCTAATATGGGTTAATATACCGGTAATTAAGTTTATTTTTAAGAAAATGGACCCCTATGAAATACAAATTAGAAGAACCGGTTCATGGCCGTATCGGTACCGAAAAATATCAGTGTACCATTGAATGGCGTAACGGAAAGTTTATTGCAGATGAGCCTGAATCATCGGGTGGGAAAGACCTGGGGCCCGATCCTTTTACTTTGTTATTGTCTTCGCTGGCATCCTGTACACTGGTTACCCTGCGCATGTATATTGAACGAAAGGAGTTGGACATACCCGCGATACGTGTAAATACCAATCTTTTCCAGGAAATACAGAATGAAGAACTGGTTACCACCATTGATCGTGATATTGTGTTTGAAGGAACAGTATCGGAAGAAACAAAAACAAAACTACAGGAGATCGCCAGCCGTTGTCCTGTTTCAAAAATCCTTGAAGGGAATACCAAAGTGCGAACTTTTGTTTTCCGCGACACGCCGGGTGAAAAAACAGTCAAGTACAGTAATGATGAAATAACTGTAGATTGGAAACCCGGCTACTGCCAGCATTCCACCCGTTGCTGGAAACAACTGTTACAAGTGTTTGATCCACGCGAAAAGAAATGGGTGAATGTAGATGGCGCCAGTGCAGAACGCATCAAGCAACAGGTTGAACAGTGTCCTTCGGGCGCTTTGTTATTTCATTATAATAAAGACAAAGAAGGCAACGCTTGAATTAGTTGCCGTAAACGCTCAGGAACTTGATGCGCATGATCTTGAGCTGCTCCCAGGTGAAGTCGTTTTCGCTTAGTTCCTGCTGGGCAATCTGCAATGAAGATGTTTCGCAACCTTTGAAATATTCGATGATGTCTTCCTGTTCGTATTCATCGAGCCACTCGTCGATGGCATAATCGAGATTGAGTTTGGTGCCGCTGGCGGCAATGGTTTCCATTTCTTCGAGCAGTTCATCCAGGCGCAGACTCTTGTTTTTGGCAATGGTTTCCAGTGGTATTTTTTTATCTATGTTCTGGATGATATAGATCTTGTTGTTGCCTGCATTCATCACGCTTTTCATCACAAAATCATCGGGCTTCACGATGTCGTTTTCTTCCACATGCCTGGCAATCATTTCCGCAAAGGGCTTACCGTACTTCAATGCTTTTCCCTTGCTCACGCCCTGGCATTTTTCCAGCTCTGCCAATGTGGTAGGATACAGCGTAGCCATATCCTGCAAAGAAGTTTCCAGGAAAATGACGAAGGGTGGCAGGCTTTTTTTCTTGGCCTCTTTCTGGCGCAGCTCTTTCAGCATTTCAAACAGCTTTTCGTCTGTTGCAGCGCCGGCCTGCGCATTACCATCGCCTTCTTCATCATCGGCATTAGCATCTTCGAACAAATTGTTGAGCACGATCTTGAAAGACGCAGGCTTCTTCAGGAATTTTTCGCCTTTTTCTGTGATCTTCAACAGCCCATATTCTTCAATGTCTTTGCGGATCAGGTTCTCGAGCATCATCTGCCGGATAAGGCTGTTCCAGAAATGAGGTTCTTTATCCTTTCCAATACCAAATACTTCCAGTCCGTCGTGCCTGAACATGGTCATCTGCGGTGTAAGCTTACCCATCGTTACACCTACCACATAATCGGTGGCAAAGCGTTCGTCGAGCGCACTGATCACTTTTAGTATTTTCACCACTTCTTCCTTCGCTTCTATCTTTTCTTTGGGGTTGCGGCAGTTATCGCAGTTACCACAATTCTTCGTATCCCATCCTTCACCAAAATAATGAAGCAATATTTTGCGGCGGCACACGGAACTCTCGGCGTACGCTACCGTTTCATCAATTAACTGGCCGCCTACTTCCCGCTCACTCAACGGCTTATCGCGCATGAGGTGTTCGAGCTTGGCTACATCTTTATGCGAGTAATAAAGAATACACAAACCTTCCAGTCCGTCCCTGCCCGCGCGACCGGTTTCCTGGTAATAATTTTCAATCGATTTGGGGATGTTGAAATGGATCACAAAACGGATATCGGGCTTATCGATACCCATACCAAATGCAATCGTGGCAACGATCACCTGCACATCTTCATTGAGGAACTGGTCTTGCCTGTCGGCACGTAGTTTCTGGTCGAGCCCGGCATGATAGGCCACGGCTTTGATATTATTGGCCACCAGCAGGGCTGCCAGTTCTTCAGTGGTTTTGCGATTGAGGGTATAAATGATACCGCTCTTGCCTTTATGCTGACTGATGAATTTAACGATGCTCTTTACGGTCTGGTCCATTTTGATCTTGGGCAGTATCTCGTAATAGAGGTTGGGCCGGTTGAAAGAAGAAATGAAAATATTCGGATCGCGCAACCCCAGGTTCTTTACAATATCGCTCTGCACTTTGGGCGTAGCGGTAGCGGTAAGCGCTACCACCGGTACATTGGGATTGATGATGTCCATCATCTCCCGCAGGCGGCGGTATTCGGGTCTGAAATCATGGCCCCATTCCGAAATACAGTGCGCTTCATCTACTGCAAAAAAAGAAATATCGAGATCGCTGAAATATTCCAGGTTCTCCTGTTTAGTGAGTGTTTCAGGAGCTACATACAACAATTTGGTCTTACCATTGTCGAGGTCGTCTTTTACGTCCTTGATCTGGCCTTTATTGAGTGAAGAGTTGAGGAAATGGGCTACTTCATCTTTTTCACTGTAACCTCTTACCAGGTCAACCTGGTTTTTCATGAGGGCGATAAGCGGGGAAACAACGATGGCACAGCCCGGCAAAAGCATAGCCGGCAACTGGTAACATAAACTTTTGCCACCGCCGGTGGGCATAATCACAAAAGTATCTTGTCCGGATAAGAGGCTGTTGATGGCTTCTTCCTGCTTTCCTTTGAATTCACGGAACCCGAAATATTGTTCAAGCCCGGCATGTATATCGAAGTTACCGGCAGTTTTTTTAGTGGCACCCCCGGTCTTTTTCACAGCAGCTTTGCTGGCTGCCTTGCCTGTAGTCTTCGCAGGGGTCTTTTTAGTACTTGTTGCCATTTATACAAACAATTTTGGTACCGATCAAACGGCACATCTTACAAATAGATAAGTTAGCTCATTTTACCGGAATTTTTATGCAAACTTTCCGCCAGGCGGGATATATCCGGTTCGGGAACATTAAAAAGGACCGCGAAGTTAACGAAGTATAGGGGGATTATCCACTCTTTGCTGTTAAAGTTTACCTTTGCACGGCATGCATACATCGATTTATCAAACAGCGCTGAATACCATTGAGTTAGAAGCTCAATCGATTGCAGGACTCGCTGCTTTCATAGACCCTTCTTTTGAGCAGGCTGTAAAGGTTGTTCATGGGTCTAAAGGACGATTGGTGATCAGTGGTATTGGCAAAAGCGCCATTGTAGCCCAGAAGATCGTGGCCACCCTTAATTCAACGGGTACCCCCTCCCTCTTTATGCATGCGGCAGATGCCATCCATGGCGACCTGGGCATGGTGCAGCGCGATGATGTGGTGATGATCATCAGCAAGAGCGGCGAAAGTCCGGAGATCAAAGTGCTGGTACCCCTTATTAAAAATTTCGGCAATGCATTGATCGGTATGGTAGGGAATACCGACAGTTTCCTGGCTACCCAGAGCGATCTGGTGCTGAATACAACTGTAAGTAAAGAGGCTTGTCCCAATAACCTGGCCCCCACCAGCAGCACTACTGCACAGATGGTCATGGGTGATGTGCTGGCGGTGTGTTTGATGGAACTGAATGGTTTCAGCGGCAAAGATTTTGCTAAATACCATCCAGGCGGCAACCTGGGCAAACGGATGTATTTGCGGGCGGCAGATCTCTATACACATAATGAACGTCCGCATGTGTTACCCACTGCCACATTGAAAGAAGTGATCGTGGAGATCACCGAAAAAAGGTTAGGTGTAACTGCAGTAACCGACGAACAGAACCGGGTAGTGGGTATTATTACCGATGGAGACCTGAGGCGTATGCTGGAAAAGAGCAACAACATACAGGATATAAAAGCGGCTGATATTTTATCCGTTCATCCCAAAACCATACCACCCGATATGCTGGCAGTGGATACGCTGGATGTATTGCGGAAATACGATATCAGCCAGTTGATCGTGGCCGAGGACGAAAAATACCTGGGTATATTGCACATACATGACCTGGTAAAAGAAGGCATTATTTAACCAAAGAACTCGTTGCATTCCTTTAATATTGCAACTTCTAATATAGGATTGAGATGAATAAAAGTCATTATGTAGCGATCATGGCGGGTGGTATCGGCAGTCGCTTCTGGCCTAAGAGCAGAACCAGTTATCCCAAGCAATTCCTCGATATTTTAAATACCGGCAAGACCCTCATCCAATGGACTTATGAGCGTTATGCCACTTTTATTCCTAAAGAGAATATTTTCATTGTTACCTCCGATGAATATACTTCTATTGTAAAAAAGCAATTGCCAGCGCTGCCGGTAGAGAATATCCTTGCGGAGCCGAGCAGAAAAAATACAGCGCCCTGTATTGCTTATATTTCTTTCAAATTATTACAGAAAGATCCGGAAGCTTCTTTGATCGTGGCGCCGAGCGATCACCTCATACTGGACAATGAACGTTTCAAAGAGATCACCCTGCAGGCGCTCCACTTTGTGGGTCATATCAAATCATTGGTTACGCTGGGCATCAATCCTACTTATCCTAACACAGGGTATGGTTATATCCAGCATGATGTGTTGCCGGTTGCCGATGGTATCTATAAAGTAAAAACCTTCACCGAAAAACCCAATCTCGAACTGGCGAAAACCTTTTTGGCCAGCGGAGATTTTTTATGGAATGCCGGCATCTTTGCGTGGCGGGTAAAAAATGTGGTGAAAGCTTTTGAAATGTACCAGCCTGAGATGTATGAACTCTTCGATGGGGTAAAGGCTGACTACAATACCGCTCGCGAGAAAGCGGCGATGGACGGAATCTATCCTTTGTGTACGAATATTTCCATCGATGTGGCCATCATGGAAAAAGCAGATAATGTGTATGTAATCCCTTCTTCTTTCGGTTGGAGTGACCTGGGCACCTGGAACAGCGCTTATGACAACCTGGAAAAAGATTACCTGGGTAATGCTGTGGCAGGAGACAATGTAATTGTGATCGATGCTACCAAATGCATGATCTCGGCATCGCATGATAAGCTGTTGGTATTACAGGGGCTCGACGATTTCATTGTAGTGGATACCAAAGATGTATTGTTGGTGTGTAAAAAAGAAAAAGAACAGGCCATCAAAGAATATGTGGCTGAAGTAAAGCGCAACAAAGGCGAGAAGTACCTTTAAATTGGCGCAATCGTTTGCAATCACAGACGGGAGGTCAATTTGCTATATTAGCAGGTAGTATCAAAGTCCAACCGCAATATCATGACCACCAGGTTTACTGCCAGTAAACAGTTAGTGCTGTTTGTTACTCTTTTTTTTGCCTGTGCCGTATCTGCACAACAAAAGCCTAATATCATCATCATTTATGCCGATGATGTAGGCTATGGCGATCTGAGTTGTTATGGAATGACGAGGATCCAAACGCCTCATATTGATCGGCTGGCTGCGCAAGGATTGAGATTCACCAATGCCCACAGCACTTCGGCTACCTGCACACCTTCACGTTATGGCATCCTTACCGGTAAATATCCCTGGCGACAAAAAGGAACCGGCATAGCGCCCGGCGATGCCTCGCTGATTATTCCCATGAATAAAGGAACCATGCCGCTGACTTTGCAGCAGGCAGGCTATCAAACGGCGGCCATTGGCAAATGGCACCTGGGACTTGGCACCAATGGTACGATCGATTGGAATGGCGATATCAAACCGGGCCCCAATGAAGTAGGCTTTACTTATTCATTCATCATGCCCGCCACACTCGACAGGGTACCTTGTGTATATGTAGAAAACCATCGCGTGGTGAACCTCGACCCCAGCGATCCGATAGCAGTGAATTATCAACACAAGATCGGCAACGACCCTACTGGCAAGGAAAATCCCGAAATGCTTCGCATTAAGCCCGATCCACAGCAAGGGCATAACCAGACCATCATCGACAGCATCAGCAGGATTGGATGGATGAGCGGCGGTCACAGTGCACGCTGGAAAGATGAAGACATCGCCGGAACGATCACACAAAAGGCGATACAGTTCATCGGCAAAAACAAACAACAGCCTTTCTTTCTATATTTTGCAACAGGCGATATTCATGTGCCGCGTTATCCGCACAGTATGTTCAGGGGTAAGAGTGGTATGGGATTGCGGGGAGATGCGATTTTGCAATTGGATTATACGGTTGGACAAATTGTGCATGCACTGGACAGCCTGCACCTGACCAACAATACCATGATCATTTTCAGCAGTGATAACGGACCGGTGGTGAATGATGGTTACCTTGATGGGTCGGTAGAGCATTTGGGCGATCATCACCCCGGCGGTGCATTGCGCGGAGGCAAATACAGCATATTTGAAGCAGGCACAAGGGTGCCATTGATTGTGAAATGGCCCGGGGAGGTGAAAGCAGGTAAAACAACGAATGCATTGTTCAGTCAGGTTGACCTTTATGCTTCATTGGCAAAGCTGGCCGGCTACGCATTGAATAATGGCGATGGTCCCGATAGTTTTGAACGGCTGCGTGTTTTGTTGGGTAAGCATGATGAAGACAGGGCCTTTCTCATAGAAGATGCGCGCGGTTTATCCGTTACCAAAGGACAATGGAAATACATTGTACCCAATAACGGAGCGGCTTACGACAAAGCGGTGAATATAGAATTGGGCAATTTACCCAAGCCGCAATTGTACAATATGCAAACAGATATTCGTGAACAGTACAATGTAGCAGAACAGCACCCGGAGATCGTAAAAGAATTGGCTGCTTTATTAGATAAAGTAAAAGCTGATAACTAATAAAACATCGGATGATGCATTTTGCAGTAAGAACAATTGCTACCACCACACTGCTGTTGCTGACAGGAGCATTGCATGCACAACGGGCAGCTATTACGGTTGTATTTGATACGGCTGCTAAAGTTTTTACAGAAAGCCTCCCATTGGGTAATGGCAGAATGGGCGCTATGATGTATGGCAGTACTGGCAAAGAAAGGATCGCGCTCAATGAGATCTCTTTATGGTCTGGCGGAGAGCAGGATGCAGACAGCCGGGAAGCCTATCAATACCTGAAACCCATACAAGATTTGCTGCTCGCCGGAAAAAACAGGGAAGCACAGGCATTGCTGCAAAAACATTTTATTGCGAAAGGAGAAGGTTCGGGTTTTGGAAGTGGAGCCCATGTGAAATATGGATGTTACCAGGCACTCGGCGATCTTTTTATTGAATGGAAAGACAGTGCAATGCCTGTTACTGAATATACAAGGCAATTGGATCTTGAAAATGCCAAAGCAGTTACCCGTTTCAAGCGTAATGGACAGCAAATAAAAGAAGAATTATTTGCAGATTTTGTGAATGATATCATTTGGATAAAGTTGAGCAGTTCCGGCAAAGCCGGCATCGATGCCAGGTTATCACTTTACCGGAAAGAACATGCAACCGTAACAGCGAATGCAAATCAGCTGATCATGCAGGGACAATTGCCATCGGGTAAAGAGAAAGGTATGCGCTTTGCATCGGTAGTACAACCTGTTATTAAGGATGGTAAAATAACGGCAGAAGGAAATGTATTGCACATAGAAGGCGCTTCAGAATGCTGGATCAAAATAGCAGCGGCTACGAATTTTAACTGGAATACTTCCCAACTCATCGCACCGGATCCACTTGCACAATGCTTACATTATTTATCGGCAACAAAGGCCATGCAATATGCTGTTGCAGAAAGCAAAAGCGCTGCTGCCTATCAAAAATATTTCAACCGATGCCGTTGGCAGATGCCTGCCAATGATGCAGTATCGGGTCTGACTACCATCCAGCGGCTGATCCGTTATAATAAAGGTGAACAGGACTTAGCATTGCCGGTGTTGTATTTCAATTTCGGAAGGTACTTGCTGATCTCGTCATCCCGCCCTGGCCTGCTGCCCGCGAACCTGCAGGGATTGTGGGCTACAGAATACCAAACACCCTGGAATGGCGATTATCATTTGAACATCAACATCCAAATGAATTATTGGCTCGCAGAGACTACCAACCTCAGCAGCTTGGCAGAACCATTGCACCGTTTTACCAAAGACCTGGTGATACCTGGTGAGAAAACGGCGAAGGCTTATTACAATGCAAAGGGATGGGTAGCGCATGTGATCAGTAATCCATGGCATTATACTTCTCCGGGCGAAGGTGCTGAATGGGGCTCTACGCTTACAGGAGGCGCCTGGCTTTGCGAGCATATCTGGGAACATTACCGGTTTACCAAAGACACTGCTTTTTTGAGAACGTATTTTCCCGTACTCAAGGGCGCTGCGCAATTCCTGCAATCTGTACTGATACGCGAACCCAAACATGGCTGGCTGGTTACAGCGCCTTCCAATTCTCCCGAGAATACTTATATCACGCCCGATGGTTTTCATGGCCAGACTGCCATGGGACCTGCCATCGATATGCAGATATGCCGCGAATTATTCAATGCCTGTATTCATGCATCGGCTATTCTGAATACCAACAGCGATTGGAGTAAGGAGTTGCAACAATTGCTTCCGCAACTCGCGCCTGACCAGGTAGGTGCAGCGGGCGATCTGAATGAATGGCTTGATGACTGGAAAGATGCGGAACCCCAGCACAGGCACGTATCTCACCTGTATGGCCTGCACCCTTATGATGAGATCAGCATTGTACGAACACCTGAGCTGGCAAAAGCTGCGAGGAAAACCCTGGCCGACAGGGGCGATGGGGGTACGGGATGGTCCAAAGCCTGGAAGATCAATTTCTGGGCAAGACTGGGTGATGGCGATCATGCACTGATCTTATTGAACCAGTTGCTCAAGCCGGTAACACGTATGGGCATTGTAATGTCTGGCGGCGGCGGTACTTATGCGAATTTATTCTGCGGCCATCCGCCTTTCCAAATCGATGGTAATTTTGGGGGAACGGCTGGTATTGCAGAAATGCTTATCCAGTCGCAGGAGCATTATATACAGCTGCTGCCTGCCCTGCCTGCTGCATGGAGTGGCAGCGGTTCTGTAAAAGGGCTTTGTGCAAGAGGTGGATTTGTGGTAGACATGGAATGGAAAGAAGGCAGAGTAACCGGTTGTAAAATAGTCTCGCATGCCGGTGGTGAATGTAAGATCATGGTGAATCAAAAATTAATCAGCTTCCCAACAATAAAAGGTCAGTCTAAAAAAATCAGTTTATGATCAGATCCATACTGGTGTTGAGCAGTTTGTTATGCTGCTTGACGTTGACGGCGCAGCAAAATAAAAAAGCGCCCAACATACTCATCATCTTCTCCGATGACCATGCTTACCAGGCCATCAGTGCTTATGGAAGTAAGTTGATGCAAACGCCCAATATCGATCGCATCGCCAGGGAAGGCGCCATTTTTCAGAATGCCTGTGTTACCAACTCGCTCTGTGCGCCGAGCAGGGCTACATTGCTTACCGGCAAATACAGCCATATCAATGGATTGAAAGTGAATAATATTTCCAACCCCTTTGATATCCGGCAGGAAGTGTTCTCCCGCCTGCTCAAACAAAAAAATTACCAGACCAGCTGGATCGGCAAGTGGCATTTGCAAACATTGCCGGGAGATGCATTTGATTACTGGCAGGTGCCGCCGGACCAGGGACAATATTATAACCCTGACTTTATTGGTCCGAAGAACGACACCGTTCGCCTCAAAGGTTATATCACCGATGTGATCACCCAGCTGAGTTTCGATTGGCTCGATCACAGGGATACATCCAAACCTTTTTGTATGGTGATAGGAGAAAAAGCTACGCACCGGAGTTGGTTACCTGATATACAAGACCTGGGCGCTTTTGATGATAAACAATTCCCATTGCCCGCTAACTTTTACGATGATTACAAAGGCCGTCTTGCAGCAAAGAACCAGGACATGACGGTTGATAAAACCATGCTGCTCGATTACGATCTGAAAGTGCATGCCAACTATAGCGAAAGAGGCATGTATGGCCGCATGACACCGGAACAAAGAAATGCTTTCAAAGCTTATTACGATAAAGTGAGTAAGGATTTTGACGAACGCCAGTACAAAGGAAAAGCGCTTGTAGAATGGAAGTACCAGCACTACATGAGAGATTACCTGTCCACCGCCCGGTCGCTGGATCGCAACATTGGTAAAATACTGGACTACCTGGATAAGAACGGACTCACACAAAACACGGTGGTGATCTATGCTTCTGACCAGGGTTTTTACCTGGGAGAACATGGTTGGTTTGATAAACGGTTCATGTATGAAGAGTCTATGAAAACACCGTTGGTGATGCGTTATCCCGGTGTTATCAAACCGGGAACCTCGGTGAATGATATGATCGTGAACATCGACTTCGCACCTACCATATTGAATATTGCCGGGGTAACGGCACCTGCTTCTATACAAGGAAATTCTTTCCTGCCCTTGTTGCAAACCGGCAATTCGAAAGACTGGCGCAAAGCAGCTTACTATCATTATTATGAATATCCCGAGCCGCATCGTGTATCGCCTCATTTTGGTATCCGCACCCTTCAGTATAAACTGATCCGTTTTTACGGACCTGCAGATGCATGGGAACTCTATGATCTGAAGAAAGACCCTGCCGAAATGAAGAACCTTTATACAGAAAAAAAGAACAGCCGGCTGGTTGCTTCATTAAAACAACAACTAAAGGATCTGATCAACCAATACCATGATGATGAAGCAATGAAAATTTTTGAGCAGGAGGTTAAGGACTAATGAAATATCAGTTCAAAACATATTTCTTTATTGCAACGCTGTTGCTCGGCTCCTGTAAGAACCATCAACAAGAGCAGGCAGCGAACGCAGGTAAAAAAGACAGCATGCTTTCCTGCGAAAAAAATCTGCCGCAACGTTTTGCAGTAAAGAAGACAGACAGTATCACTATTACCGAAGGAAAAATTTCGCATGAAGGCATGGTGTGGATTGCCGGAGGTACATTCGCAATGGGCGCATCGGATGATGAAGGAAGACCCGATGAATACCCGCAGCACCAGGTTAAGCTGGATGGTTTCTGGATGGATGCGAATGAAGTGACCAATGCCGATTTTAAAAAATTCGTGAAGGCTACCGGTTATATCACTACAGCAGAAAAAGCGCCGGACTGGGAAGAGATGAAAAAACAATTACCTCCTGGTACGCCAAAGCCCGATGAAAGCCAATTGGTAGCTGCCTCGCTGGTGTTTACACAGCCGGATCATCCCGTTCCTTTAACAGATGTATCGCAATGGTGGAGCTGGGTAAAAGGCGCTAACTGGAAACATCCTGAAGGCTCCAACAGCAATATCAATGGCAAGGACCATTACCCGGTGGTACATATTTCGTGGGATGATGCCGTAGCCTATTGCAAATGGGCCGGTAAACGTTTGCCCACCGAAGCGGAATGGGAATATGCAGCGAGGGGTGGACTGGCCAATGCCAAATATCCCTGGGGCAATGAAGCCATTGAATCGGGTAAACCCAAAGCCAATACCTGGCAAGGTGTTTTTCCTGTGAAGAATACCGATTGGGATCATTTCGACAGGCTGGCGCCCGTGCGGTCTTTCGCTCCCAACGGATATGGCTTGTACGATATGGCCGGTAATGTTTGGGAATGGACGGCAGACTGGTATCGTCCTGATTATTATCAATCATTGAAGAATAAAGTAACGGCTAATCCAACAGGCCCTTCGTCCAGCTATGATCCTATGGAACCTACTGTTCCCAAGAAAGTGGTGCGCGGCGGATCGTTCATGTGCAACGCTTCTTATTGTAAAGGGTACAGGGTAACATCGCGAATGAAAACTTCTACCGATACGGGACTGGAGCATACAGGCTTCCGTTGTGTAGCATCAAAATAGTCTTTCGATCATCTTAAATACGTCATGAAAAAACAATTGCTCTTAGGATCGGCTCTCTTGCTTTTATTGCAGGCGGGAGCGCAACAACTTCCCACTGAATTACAGACGCCCGATATCGTTTCGGAGAACCGACTGCCCATGCGCGCCAGCGCTTTCGCTTTCGAAAGCAGGGAGCTGGCAGCAAAAAAACAAAAGGAACAATCGGGCTATTTTATTTCAATGAATGGTGATTGGAAATTCAATTGGGTGCAGGATCCGCGGAAGCGACCGGCAGATTTTTATAAAACAGATTTTGACGATGCCGGCTGGAAAAATTTTAAAGTGCCCGCCAACTGGGAACTGAATGGATACGGATTGCCGATCTATGTAAACCAACCTTATGAGTTTGCAGGGAGCACTAAAACAGGCGCTAAACTCGATCCGCCTTATGATATACCGGAAGACAACAACCCGGTGGGCTCTTATCGCAAGAAGGTAAACATTCCCGATGCATGGAATGACCGCCAGGTATTCATTAATCTGGGTGCGGTGAAGTCTGCTTTTTTTATCTGGGTAAATGGAAGAAAAGTAGGTTATAGCGAGGATAGCAAACTGGCTGCAGAATTCGATATCACTAAGTATGTGCATCCGGGAGAGAACCTGGTGGCATTGCAAGTATACCGCTGGAGTGATGGCTCTTACCTCGAATGCCAGGATATGTGGCGTATTTCAGGCATTGAAAGGGAAGTCTATCTCTATTCAACACCTAAATTGGATCTGCGCGATTTCAAAATAGCGGCAGGATTGGATAATACTTATACGAAGGGCTTGCTGAATGTTGATATCACAGTAGAAAACTACAGGATAGACCAACACACGCTACACAGCAAACCTGATAGTTTCTTCGTGAGCATGGAACTGACCGATGCCGGTGGAAACAGCATTGCAAAAGAAGAGAGTGGCTTGCTACAGTCGCTGGGTAATTACCATGCAAAACTTTCTTTCCGCAAAGAATTGCCCGGTGTGCATACCTGGTCGGCCGAGATACCTTATCTCTATACTTTGTACCTCACCTTGAAAGACAAGAATGGGAATGTACTGGAAGTGGTTCCACAAAGAGTAGGTTTCCGCTCCATCGAAATAAAAGGGAGCGATTTCCTGGTGAATGGCAAACGTGTATTCCTCAAAGGCGTGAACAGGCATGAGCACAATCCCACACAAGGTCATACGCTTACAAAAGAAGATATGCGGAAAGACATGGAGATGATGAAGAAGCTGAACGTGAATGCAGTCCGCCATTCGCATTATCCTCCCGATCCTTACTGGATGGATCTTTGTGATGAATACGGATTCTATGTGGTAGACGAAGCCAACATTGAATCACATGGCCGCTATTATAGTTTGGAAACCACTTTTGCCAACGATCGCTTGTGGCGCGTACCGCACCTGGCAAGGATCACGCGCATGTATGAAAGAGATAAAAACCATCCGTCGGTAGTTACCTGGTCGCTCGGAAATGAAGCAGGCAATGGCGCCAATTTTTACGAAGCGTATGAATGGTTGAAGCAACAGGATACCCGGCCGGTACAATACGAGCGGGCGGAATTCGATTTCAACACTGATATGATCGTGCCGCAATATCCGTCGCCTGACTGGTTGGCCGGTTATTCGAAAAGTAAAAATACCAGGCCGCTCATCATGAGTGAATACGCACACATCATGGGGAATAGCCTGGGCAATTTCAAAGAGTACTGGGATGTGATTGAGACCCATCCCAAATTACAGGGCGGCTTTATTTGGGAATGGATCGACCAGTCTATCGATACCGTGAAAAACGGGAAACGCATCAAAGCCTATGGTGGCGACTTTCCTTTGGAAGGACCGGTAAATGAGAACTTCAGCGATAATGATTTCTGTATCAAAGGAGTGGTAACAGCTTATCGACAGATGACACCGATGGCTGTGGAGATACGTAAAGTGTACCAGTACATCAAAACGACTTACGAAGGCAATAGCCGTATTACGATTAATAACAGTTATTTCTTCCGCAATCTCAACAATGTGGAATTGATATGGGAATTGATGGAAGATGGTAAGCTGATTGAAAAAGGAACAGTGGCTACACTCTCCATTGCTCCACGTGAAAGTGCTACGATCAATTTACCCATACAGGTAAAACAAAAAGAAGGAAAAGAATATTTTCTCAACCTGCATTACCGGTTAAAAGAAGCGGAGCCGTTCCTGGAAAAGGGATACGAAACAGCGTACGAGCAATTTGCACTGGGCAAAGCGCTCCTGCCAATGACTGTTACCGGCAAAGGCAATGTTACCGGAGCCAAATCGGGTAATACCATTACGGTAAGCGGTAAAGACTTCAACATACAATTCGATGCAGCCAGCGGAACCATGCAGCAATACAGTGTGCAAAAACAGGAATTGCTGCAACAAGGCCCGCAGCCTGCATTCTGGCGCGCACCTACCGATAACGATATAGGAGCCGGCTTTAACCACAACCTGCGTATGTGGCGTGATGCATACAATGAAGGAAAAATGTTAGCAGTTACTAATAATGCCAACGCAGATGGCTCTTATGAAGTGAAGTTCAAAAAAGAATTATTGAATGGCGATGCGATACAGGAGCAAACATTTACTGTGTATGCAGATGGAAAAATAAAAGTCAGCAATCATTTTACTGCAGTAAAAGGAAAATATCCACTCCTGATGAGAATAGGTAATGACCTGCAATTGAACAAACAATACCGTAACATGGAATGGTATGGCCGAGGACCGGGTGAAAGTTATTGGGACAGGAAATCTGCTTCGTTGGTGGGCATTTACAAGCAAACAGTCAATGAACAATATTTCCCTTATGCAAGGCCGCAGGAAAGCGGAAATAAATCAGACTTGCGTTGGGTGAACTTCACCAACGATAAAGGAAAAGGATTGCGCATTACAGCCAGTGACAGTTTATTGAATATGGCTGCATTGCCCTACAGCATGAACGACCTGGATCCCGGTGTAGATAAGAAACAATACCATTCAGGAGAGCTGACAGAACGCAATGAAATATACCTGCATATTGACTTGCAACAAACAGGTGTGCAAGGAATGGATAGCTGGGGTGCATGGCCGTTGAAAGAATACAGGCTGCCTTTTGCAAATTATGAATACAGTTACTGGATCAGCCCAATCAGGTAAGGTTAAAATTTAAAAATCAAAAAATGAGAAAGCGATATTGGTTGATTATTGTTGTTATGTGTGTGGCAGGACTTTCCGCTTTCCAGGCAACCGGCGATACAACGCTTACAGTTCCTGTGGGTGGTAATTCCTGGGTTACTGTGCGTGCAGGAACTGCATCGGAGAAAGTAACCAATGAAGGATGGAAAGAATGGCGGAATGCAAAAGCCGTGTTCAGCGCTTATGTGAAACTGGCCAAGCCGGGAACATTGAAAATAACAGTTCCTGTTGTAGTAGAGAAGGGGCAATCGGAACTACAGTGTACCATTAATGGTGTTGCGAAAAAAGTCAGGGTAAATGGCGCTACCCCAAAAGAATACGAGTTCGGTGAATGGACTGTTCCGGCTGGCTATGTTAAAATAGACATAGTGGGACTTAAAAAAACAGGAGCTGAATTTGCAACGATCAGCGAGTTGCACCTCAGTGGTACATCGGTTGATGCCGAAGCAAAGTATGTAAAAGACAACCAGGGCAATTATTTTTATTGGGGAAGAAGAGGCCCTTCGGTGCATATCAATTATGATCTTTCCGGAACCGGCAACGAAATAGAATGGTTCTATAATGAAATCAAAGTGCCCATAGGAAGCGATCCTGTTGGTTCTTATTTTATGGCTGATGGATTTGCCGAAGGCTATTTTGGGATACAGGTAAATTCAACAACAGAAAGACGTGTATTATTTTCTGTGTGGAGTCCGTTCAAAACCGATGACCCCAGGTCCATACCCGAAGATCAAAAGATCAGGTTATTGAAAAAAGGAGAACAGGTACACGCAGGAGAATTTGGCAACGAAGGCGCTGGGGGACAGAGTTACCTGAAATACAATTGGCAAGCCGGTCAAACTTATCGTTTCCTGTTGCATGCAGAGCCGGTTGCCAATGAGTATACCAACTATACCGCTTATTTCTATGCACCGGAGGAGCATAAGTGGTTATTGATTGCCAGCTTTAGTCGTCCGCATACCCATACTTGTTTAACGCGTTTGCATTCTTTCCTGGAAAATTTCGATCCCTCTATGGGGAATGTTACACGTAAAGCTTTTTACCAAAATCAATGGGTAAAACCCAAGAGCGGTGATTGGTTACCTCTTACCAAAATGGTGTTCACCGGCGATGCCACCGCGCAAAAAGGGTATCGCATAGATTATAGCGGTGGAGAAGAAAATGGCGCTTTCTTCCTGCGTAACGGCGGATTTTTCAGTAACAATACGGTGTTGCGATCTGTGTTCGCGCATGCGCCGGGTAAAGAGAAGCCAACGATCGACTTTGGTGCCTTGCAATAAGGAAAAGTCTTCCGGTAAGGAGCCCTGGTCAGTGCAGCATGCTGGCCAGGGCTCCTTGATTTTAATGAAATTCAAGATAATTTATCAATTATTTATTAGAATAATTACTTGCCAAAACAAATTTGGCTTGATATTGGTGGCATATTTCTGCCCATACTAATACTTAAAGAACACTTGCTATTGCATCAACTCTACTTACTCTGAATTGAGTGCCCTTTCCCCTGTCTACCTGACTATTAAAATAAAGTATTAGATGAAAGTATTAACTGTTAACTTCCCCAGTGTGCTGGAAACTACCTTCGGCAATACCGAAAATTCTGCTAAAGACTTGCTGAACGGATTAAAAATCAAAAAAGAAGATACCTGGTACATGGTGGGCAACCTGGCAAAAAGAGCCGGTGTCAATCCCAACCATGTTACCAATGCTTCACCACAACTGGAAGATTATGAAGTATTGTTTAAATCGGCGCTTATTACCGTAGCCGCACAAGTAGAACAACCCGTTGCTGTTACAATGGGTTTTCCGTTTTCTACGTACAGTGTTTACAAGTCAACCGCTGAACAATTCCTCAGTAAAAGGCATTTCATGGCTGAATATGATACCCAAACCTATAACGTGAATGGAAGTGTCAAACGAACTACATTCGATGTTGATAATTTTGATGTCATACCGGAAATTGTAGGATGCATCATCGGATTGAAAAAAATACTCGGCAACAAACCTCCTACCAATTTCATTGCCATCAGCCTGGGCTTTGGAACCATTGAAGGGGGAATGGCAACGGAGAACGGATTGGTACATCGCACCTGCTTCAGCTCTTATGGATTACAATATGCCATCGATAACCTGCACCAGGAACTAAGCAAACGCTATTACCTCAAAATGAAAAACGTGCATCAGTTGGATGATGCGTTTCGTAAGGGGTCTATTTTCATCAACCGTGAAAATGTAGATATCAAGGGTTTGCGCAAAAGTATACTCAACCAGTATTTCAGGGAAGTGATCTATTTGCTGCTGAACAAGTATTTCAACGACCAGGATTTTGAAATCTGTGAAAAAATTTACCTCATGGGTGGTGGCGCTTATTACCCGGAGCTGGTTGAAGCGTTTAAAAATGAATTCAATGGAAGTATCCAGGTGGAAGTGGCGCCAGAACCTGAAAAATTGGCCAGCATTGGGTACCTGTATAATTCATTCCGTATATCCGATGGCAAGCAGCAGCGAAGTGTGGGCATCGACATTGGGAATTCAAGCACTACGGTATCGGTATTCCAGGATAAAGACCTGACGCCAGCTACTCCCACACCCACTCCCCACAAGCAATGAGCCTGTTAAGTCTGAAAAATATTTTACAAAGTGCACATACCGCTGGCTTTTTTCTTTCCAGGGGAGTGATCGTACACGGAAACATCAACGCTGCCACAGCAGGAAGGATCGATGGCACGGTGATGGGTGATATCGTTGCAGAGGATAAGTTGGTAATTGGCGAAACCGGAGTGATCAATGGGAATATAGATGCGTCTGACCTGCTGGTATTCGGAACAGTGGAAGGAGATATTTCCAGCAGTAAGAAGGCCGTCATTGCCAATACTGCGCGTATCAGGGGTAAACTCAACTGCCCTGTACTGGATATTGAAGAAGGCGCCCAGGTAGAAGCAGCCCGGATACAACATAAAAAAACACGTTCAAAAAGCAGCGCGCCTTTAAAGTCCGAGCCGGTAACAGGCGTTCAGAAAGGAGTGCCGCAGGAAGAAGACAGTATTGAGTCGTGGTTTTAATACAACAGGTTCTGCAACTTGCCGATATCGGTAATGATGATCTTGCTTTCTTTGATCTGTATCAGTTTTTCTGCTTTAAAATCGCTAAGGGTACGAATGAGTGATTCCGTTGCAGTACCAATGTAATGAGCAATATCGTCCCGGGATATTTCAATTGGGTTCGAACCCCCATTGCTGTTGTATTTACTATGAATATCTACCAGGGCTTTTGCTACACGTTTTCTGAGAGAACTGTAAGCCAGGCTGATAAGCCTTTCTTCTTTCTCTTTAATGTTTTGTGTAATGATGTGTATGAATTTGGCGGCTACCTGGATGTCTTTATAGATCATCTGCAAAAAGTCTTCCCTGGGGATCTGCATGATCTCCGCTTCCTCCAGTATCAGGGTACTGTCTGCATAATTCGAATCGTTGATCAATGCATGGTATCCGATGAAATCGCCATCGCTGAGAATATCGGTAATATATTCTTTGCCGTCTTCATGTATTTTAAAAGCTTTCACCTTGCCCCTTACGAGGTAATAGAGATAGCGGGGGCGCTTGCCCTCATGATATAAAGGTTGTTTTTTGCTGTATGTTTCGATGCTGTATTGCTCTGCCAGCTGACCAAAACTCCCTGTATCTTTTACATCTTTCAGGAACTGGCTGATGCCGGATGGCGACATAGCGTAATGATGTCCCAGGAACTGTATTTTTTTCAGCCTCACTTCAATAGCATTGAGCAGTTCAATGTCTTCAAAAGGCTTCGTGATATAATCATCAGCCCCCATCTCCATACCTTTCCTAAGATCAGCACGTTCTGTTTTGGCTGTAAGAAAAATAAAGGGGGTGAATTGCGTCTCGGGGTTTTTGCGGAGCAGGTGCAGTACTCCATATCCATCGAGCTCGGGCATCATAATATCGCAAACGATCAGGTCTGGCTTTTCCCTGATGGCTACCTCTACACCCTTCTTACCGTTTTCGGCAGTAAATGTTTTGTAACCGGACATTTCCAGGATTTCCGCAGTATTGTCGCGTATGTCTGTATTATCGTCGATGACTAAGATGGTTTTCATGAAGCAGGATGATTTACAGGAATGGATATGGTTACACGTGTTCCTTTTTGGAGTTCGCTTTCCAATTTTGTTTGACCTTGCAGCAGATCGGTATAGCGTTTCACAATATGCAGCCCCATCCCGGTACCGGCAATATTGTTGGCATTGGCTCCCCGGAAGAAACTGGAGAATAAATGCACCTGGTCTTCAGGTGCAATACCGATACCATGATCAGTTACACTAATGGAGGCAATTTCATCGTTAACGGAGGTCTGTATGCTGATACCACTGTCTTCATCGGAAAACTTAATGGCATTGGTAATGAGGTTAATGATAATATTCCGCAATAATTTTTTATCAGAATGAATGAAATGCTCTCCGGTATAATCTACCCGGATATGCTGCCCTTTTTTCAGCAGACCCTTCATATCTTCCGTGGTGTCATCGATGAATGATTTGAGATCAAATCCTGAGATGGATATTGCTACTTTTCCTTCATCCAACTTTCCGAGGGATAAAAAATCTTCCAGTATATCATTCAGGTGACGTACCGAGCTTTTGATCTTATCGATATGCCTGCTCCGTTTTTCCTGCTCTTCGGTAGTGGTATATTTAGCTAATAGCGAAGCGGAAGATAAAACGGTGCTGAGAGGCGTTCTGAATTCATGCGAAGCCATAGAAACAAAACGGCTCTTGATCTCACTCAATTGTTTTTCTTTATCAAGCGCTTCGCTCAGCTCTCTTTGCGACTGTTCCAGTTTTTGAAGCGCTTCTTTAAGGATAACCGTTCGTTCTTCTACCTTCACTTCCAGCTCGGCGTTCAGCTTCCTGATCTCGGTAGATACTTTTTGCAGTTCTTTTTGCTGCTCCAGCATATTCCGTTCAATCTCTTTCCGGCGTGTAATGTCTACGATAAAGGCGATCACGAACAGTTCGTCGTCTTTTTTATAATGACTCAGGCTCACTTCAACGGGAATATTTGAGCCGTCTTTTTTCTTGCCAAACAGATCCCGCCCCTGGCCCATCACACGGTTGGAAGGGGTTTTGTAAAACCCATCTCTCAAATGGTGATGGTGTGCCTTGAATTGCGCGGGGATCAATATTTCAATGGGCTGACCAATGATTTCTCTATTCTGGTAGCCAAACATACGCTCTGCTGCAGGGTTTACCAATACGATATTGCCATGATGGCCCGTAAGGATGATGCCTTCGGTGGCATTCTCGAATAAAGACGTCATATGAGCCTGGTCCAGCATAGCGCAAATAGTAGGAATAAATCTGTTTGTAAATATAATAAAGTGATTGTAATCTGCATCAGGCCAGCAGCGCCTGTTCCACCTCAACAACCCTGGGTAGTAATATGGTATGCTCCAATTGCAGGTATTGCGTGAGTTCATGATCCAATTCCCGCAATTTTGAAAAGCTAACGCGGTGTGTTGTACAGGCATTACCAGGTAAATAATAATCGTTTGTAATAGAACGCAGCTCATCCAGCCATTTTATCACTTCGCTGTATTCCTGCTGCATGGTTTCCTGCCATGGTTTGCGCAATGTTTTCACCAGCAGACCTGCATACGACTCATTGCGCAGGTAGGCATTGGTAACCTGTTTGATATAAGGAAAGAAAGATTCTTCTTCGTTGTTCATGCGTTTGTTGATGGCCAATGACAGCTTGTGAAGAATCTCCGGCGTTTTTTCTAACTCGGGAAATTTTTTGAGATGCCCTTCGAGGAAGCGATTGGTATAATTGACAGTTGTCTCCAGCGCTTTTTTAAAATACCGGTGATAAACATTTTGAATGAAATCGATCAGAAAGCCGGTGCCCCAGTCTTCAAACCTGCTCCCTTGCGGGAGTTGTATCAACCGGCAGGCTTCTTCCAGTTCAAGTAATATAACAGCGGTATCCAGTTGCTTGGATTCGCATACCATTTCCAGCGGCCATTTGCCTCCACAGCAGAATTCGATATCATATTTGAGAAATACATCGGCTGTGCGGTAATCTTTCTGCACAATTTCCGTAACAGGCATTTGCTTATTTATCAATGGCAACTGATCGTCTTTGCCAGAAATGTTGGATGGCGTCATGGAAACAAAAATAAAAATGCCTGTTTCCATCCTTCCTGATAAAGATCATTCACTTTTTTGAGATTGGTCATATATGAGGCACGGCAGGCAGGATACTTTTGATCAATAAAAGACAAAAGACTCTCTTAATAAACGTGCATTCACTAAAAAATAATACCATGCAAATCATTAGACCATTAACGATCTGTTTACTCTCCGGAACCCTACTGGCAGTGGCTTGTTCAGAAGGGGTTAAAAAAGACGAAAAACCGGTAGATGTTCAGGAAATGACAAAAAACCAACCTGAAACACATGGCGCCGAATTAAAAGAATCCGATGTAATTGTTTCAAACCCATTGAATGCAGAATGGGTAAGTGGCGGTAAAGGCATTTATGAAATGAAGTGCCAGTCCTGCCACCGCCTTACCGGTGAAAAACTGGTGGGACCAGGATGGAAAGATGTTACCAAACGCAGAAAGCCTGTTTGGATCATGAATATGATTACCAACGTAGACATGATGCTGGAGAAGGATCCCGATGCACAGAAACTGCTGGAACAGTGTATGGTGCGCATGCCCAACCAGAACCTGGTCAAAGAAGACGCCCGCAAAGTGCTGGAATTCATGCGGAACAACGACGGAGAAAAATAATCCTATAACGCAAATAACAGACAGATGAAATTCTTTTCTCACAAAACCCTGCTCGCAACACTGGTGCTGGCAGGTGCATCCTTGCAAATGTTGGGATGCAAACCCAAAGGCCCACAGGCTGCTATCAGCGGTGATGCTGCTTTGAAAACCTATGTTGCACCCGGTAAATACGATGAGTTTTACGATTTTGTTTCGGGAGGATTCAGCGGACAGATGTCGGTCTATGGTTTGCCATCCGGCCGGCTGCTCCGTGTGATCCCGGTTTTCTCTGTAGATCCGGAAAAAGGATATGGCTACAGTGAAGAAAGCAAAGCCATGCTGAACACATCCAACGGTTTTATTCCCTGGGACGACTTGCACCATATTGCATTATCAGAAACAGATGGCCTGCACGATGGAAGATGGGTATTTGCCAATGCCAACAATACGCCACGTATTGCAAGGGTTGACCTGAAAACTTTCCGCACTGTTGAAATCATTGAGATACCCAATAGTGCCGGCAACCACTCGTCACCATTCATTACGGAAAATTCAGAGTATGTAGTGGCAGGCACCCGTTTCAGTATACCTCTCGGAGATCATACCGATGTACCGATTAGTTCTTATAAACAAAATTTCAAAGGAACAGTTAGCTTCATCAACATAGATAAAAATTCAGGTGAAATGAACCTGGCTTTCCAGATCCTGACCCCTGGTGTCAACTTCGACCTGGCGCGTGCCGGCAAAGGGAAGTCACATGGCTGGGTATTCTTCAGTTGCTATAACTCAGAAAAAGCCAACACTTTGCTCGAAGTGAATGCATCCCAGAAGGATAAGGATTTTATTATGGCAGTGAACTGGAAAAAAGCAGAAGAATACCTGAAAGCCGGTAAAGGCGTTAAAAAAACAGTGAAATATACCCATAATCAATACGACGAGAAAAAACACTCAGCTACTTCAACTACTATGAATGAAGTATTGGTACTGGATCCAAAAGATTGTCCCGATATGGTTTATTTCATGCCCTGTCCCAAATCACCCCACGGGTGCGATACCGATCCTACCGGTGAATACATAGTAGGCAGTGGCAAGCTGGCGGCTACCATTCCGGTGTTTTCCTTCACCAAAATACAGAAAGCGATTGCCGATAAAAATTTCGATGGCACATATGACGATATCCCTGTGTTGAAGTACGATGCGGTCTTGCACGGAGAAGTGCAGAAACCAGGATTAGGCCCGCTGCATACAGAGTTCGACGATCAGGGCAATGCGTATACTTCTTTCTTTGTTTCATCAGAAATTGTGAAATGGAATATCAAAGACCTGAAAGTACTCGATCGTGTACCTACCTATTATTCTATCGGACACCTGAGTGTTCCAGGCGGACCTACCCGGAAACCCTGGGGTAAGTATGTGATCGCTTATAACAAGATCACGAAAGACCGTTACCTGCCTACCGGACCGGAATTGTCGCAAAGTGCACAGCTATATGATATCAGCGGTGATAAGATGAAATTGCTGCTTGATTTCCCTACCATAGGAGAGCCGCACTATGGAGAGGCCATCCCTGCGGAGCTGGTAATGAAGAACAGCCAGAAGATCTATAAGATAGAAGAAAATGCTCACCCGGCTGCAGCCAAAGGCGATAATTATACGAGGGTAGAACGCAAAGGCAATGAAGTGCATGTGTACATGACTGCTATCCGTTCGCACTTTACGCCTGATAATATAGAAGGGGTGAAACTGGGAGAAACCGTCTATTTCCATGTTACCAACCTGGAGCAGGACTGGGATATTCCGCATGGCTTTGCCATCAAGGGTGCCAACAATGCAGAGCTGCTGATCATGCCAGGCGAAACACAAACATTGAAATGGGTACCTGAAAAAGCGGGTGTGTTTCCCTTCTATTGCACAGACTTCTGTTCTGCGCTTCACCAGGAAATGCAAGGATACATTAGGGTAAGCGCTCCCGGATCGAATGTTCCCATCATATACGGAACCGGTACAATTAAAGCGGCGGCTGATTATAAAGCAACCGATGGAAAAACCAAATAAGCAAATCTTGTGCGGTCTCTTTATAATAAGAGACCGCATATTAACCTATCAATATGAACAATCAATTGAGTATTGTATCGCGGATACTGGTGGCATTTGCATCAGGAGCATTGATTGTTGTTTTCTTTCTTCCTGCATGGCGTATTGATCTTTTTGCGCCACAGTACCCGGAGGGACTGACCATGAATATATGGATCAACGGAATATCGGGTGATGTGGATGTGATCAACGGCCTCAATCATTATATAGGCATGAAACATATTACAGTTGCTATGTTTCCGGAATTCCGTTTCCTGCCTTATGTGGTGTTGTTTTTCATGTTACTGGGCGTAGCAGTAGCTATTACCGGCAAGCGAAAGGTCTTATTCCTGTATTTATTACTCACCCTCCTGGGTGGGTTACTGGCTATGTATGATTTTTACCAGTGGGGCTATGATTACGGGCATAACCTGGATCCCAAAGCGCCTATACAAGTGCCGGGACTTTCCTATCAGCCTCCATTGTTAGGACATAAGCGGTTGTTGAATTTCGATGCCTATTCCCTGCCCGGTGTGGGTGGATGGGTAGTGATCGCTGCCGGCTGTCTCTCTTTCGTGGTATGGTTCATGGAATGGTATCGCCATAGAAAAGTAAGCAGGCGGGCGGCGCCTGCTGTGGCTGTAGTTTGCATAATGCTGTTTTTGCTGAACGCATGTTCTCCTGCATCACCTGAACCCTTTCAGCCAGGAAAAGATTTTTGTACGTTCTGTAAAATGGGCATCAGCGATACCCGGTATGGAGGCGAGATCATCACTGGGAAAGGAAAGACATACAAATTCGATGACCTGAAATGTATGCTTTCCTATATGCGCATGAATGACCGGAAAGATAATGGACTGGTGCAATCCTGGGTCGTTGATTTTGATCAGCCGAATACTTTTCTCAAGGCCCAGGATGCCAGTTTTTTAAACGGTAACACATTGAAAAGTCCGATGGGTGGCAATACAGCCGGCTTTAAAACAAAAGCTGCGGCCCAGGCAAAAATAGTTGATACATCTTATGTTGTACTGGACTGGGAAGCTGTACAGGCTAAATTGAAATGAAGCAATGCGATTTTTATTCGTCATATCGTGGTTGATCTGTTCACATGTAACGCTGGCCCGCACCATTGTGGCGGGCGTTGGGCAACCTGTGAAAACATTGACAGCTGCTGTGCAACTGGCCAGGGACGGCGATACCATAAGGCTCCGCAATGGCGTATACAAAGAAGGCAGGATAGTGATTACCCGGCCGGTCACTGTTTTGGGTGAAGGCAATACCATACTGGATGGCGATCATAAACAGGAATTACTCGTTATCAGCGGGAGCCATGTTACTATTAAAAAACTGCAATTCCATCATGCGGGTTATTCGGCATTGAACGATTATGCTGCGGTAAAACTGATTGATGCCAGTTATGTATTACTGGAAGATAACCTGGTATATGATGCTTATTTCGCTTTTCATATTTCTAATGCAGCCTACTGCACTATCCGCAACAACAGGATCATAGGGATACCCAAGACGGAGCAACTGACCGGCAATGGCATTCATTTATGGAAGAGTAACCATGCATTGATAGAAGGCAACCAGGTAACCGGCTACCGCGATGGCATCTATTTTGAATTTGTAACGGAATCGGTTATCCGGAAGAACCTGAGTGAAAAAAATATCCGGTATGGCTTGCATTTCATGTTTTCCCATGGTGATCATTATATCGAAAATATTTTTCGTAACAACGGAGCCGGGGTTGCTGTGATGTATTCCAAACATGTGACCATGGAGCGTAACCACTTTGAAGCAAACTGGGGCGCTTCGTCATATGGACTTTTGCTGAAAGAGATCACAGATAGCCATATTGTTAGCAACTTATTCCTTAAGAACACAACGGGTATTTATATGGAGGGCGCGAGCAGGATAGAGATAGAGCGCAATATTTTCAGAAATAACGGCTGGGCGGTTAAAGTACAGGCGAGTTGCGACGATAACGTTTTTCATCACAACAATTTTTTTGGCAACAGTTTCGATTTGGCTACTAATGGCACCATGGTGCTGAACAAATTGCACAACAATTATTGGGATAAATATGAAGGCTATGATATCGATAAAAACGGGGTTGGCGACGTGCCCTATCACCCGGTAAGTATGTATTCCATGATTGTGGAGCAAACGCCCGGAACCATGATCCTTATGAGAAGCTTCATGGTAACCCTTCTCGATAAGGCGGAAAAGGCCATACCCAGCCTCACACCGGAGAACCTGGTAGACCGTCAGCCGATGATAAAGCCATTGAAAATATGATCAGAATAGAAAACCTGAAAAAGAAATTCAAGCGACTGCAAGTGTTGGATGATATCAATGCGCTCTTTACAGAGGGGCAGGTGGTATCCCTGATCGGACCTAACGGGTCGGGGAAAACAACACTTATCAAAACCTTGTTGGGCCTGGTAAGACCAGATGCCGGAAAAATATTCATCAACCGGCAACAGATTGGGAACGACCCAGCTTACCGGGAACACATCGGTTATATGCCACAGATAGGCCGTTATCCTGATAATATGAGGGTAGGGCAATTGTTTACTATGATGAAAGACATCCGGATGAAAACGGAGGCAGCGCTGGATACCGACCTGCTCGTGAAATTCAACCTGGCTTCTATTTTTGACAAGCCCATGCGCACGCTGAGTGGCGGCACCAGGCAGAAAGTGAGTGCAGCCCTGGCTTTTTATTTCAATCCCGATATCCTCATCCTGGATGAACCAACGGCCGGTCTCGACCCGCTTTCATCGGAAATATTGAAAGCTAAGATCATGGAGGAGAAACAAAAAAACAAACTCATCCTTATCACTTCACATATTCTCAGTGACCTCGATGATCTTACCACTCATGTTATGTATTTGCAGGAAGGGAAGATGATTTTTTTGAAAGGCATAGAACAGCTGCGAAAAGAAACTGGCGAAGAGAAATTAGGAAAAGCCATCGCCCGTATCATGAACGGAGAGAAAAAGAGCGCATTGTGGATTGACGAGGTGTTGATGCTGGAAACAAATAATCAATCAAATTAATAAGCTTTATGCGAAAACTATCACGTTATGTGCTGTATGATATTCTTCGTAACAGGGTAATCATTGTATATACTCTATTCTTGCTGTTGGTTTCGCTTAGCTTGTTTCAACTGGAGGAGAATCAAAGTAAAGCCCTGATGAGCCTGCTTACCATTGTGCTGATCGTCATCCCCTTGATTAGTATGATCTTCACCACTATACATTATTACAACTCTTATGAATTTATAGAACTGATGCTGTCGCAACCATTAAGCCGCACCCGGATACTTTTAAGCGAATACGTAGGTGTATCGGTATCTCTGACCGCTGCTTATTTGGTGGGAGTAGGGATACCGGTATTGATTTATGCTTTTGATGCAACCGGTATTTCGTTTTTGCTTACCGGATCGGCACTCACATTGGCTTTTACTTCTATCGCATTCCTTGCTTCTGTAAAAGCAAGGGATAAGGCAAAAGGTATTGGCGCCGCTTTATTATTATGGTTTTATTTTGCATTGATATACGACGGACTTGTTTTACTGATATTATTCGCTTTCAGCGATTACCCGATGGAAAAATTCACTTTGTTATTATCTGCACTCAACCCGATAGATCTTGGGCGCATTTTCATTATGCTGAAGATGGATGTAAGCGCCCTGATGGGATATACAGGCGCTTTATATAAATCCTTTTTCGGCAGCGGTTGGGGTATTGCTTTTACCACGGGTATTATGCTGCTGTGGATAGCGCTGCCCTTGCTCCTTACACTGAAAATATTCAGGAAGAAAGATCTTTAATCCAGATACCCAGAATGGCTACCGGGAAAAAACAGCTTGCAAGGAACAACCATGTTGTAAAATTGGGGATCTGAAAATCTGCCACTTCTCCCGTAGCCTGCAATAACAACAATCCTTCTGTTAATATCCAGGTCGCAATGAATAAAATGCTCCATTTTTTGGAAGACCTTTCTGTCGGTGATTCATGCAAATGCATTGCGCCCATGATGAAGAAAGTAACAAAACCCAATAATACCAGGTGGAGATACGCTATGATAAAATTCCGGTGAAGATAACTCATGTCTGCAATGGCTGGGAAAGCGCCGAGTAATTGCAGGATGATCTTCATGGCAAATATGCCCAGCGATAGCCTTACTAAACCATTCAGCCGGCGGTTATTGTTATTGTCAACGATATCGGCCAGCAGGTAAAACAGCGCAATTAACTGTAAAATAGCGGCTACTGCGGCTATTATGAAAAATGCAGGTGCGGGATGGCTCCACAATACCGAAAGAAAATAAGCGGGAATACAGGAGATGTTAAATAATGCGAAGGCGTTTTTACTATAACGTCCTGGCGCATGACCGGTTATTTTATATAATACAGCCAGTAAGGCAAAAGTGAACCAGCCATTGTACTGAAAGTGCAGATAAAAATAAATGACATTGAAATATAATGCGCTACCAGCTTTGCCCATGGCAATAAGAGGTGCCGTGGCGAACGGGCCGGCTGATGAAAGCACCAGGTAAAACAGGCCTGCACGGAGAAATTGATGCGCAATGCTGTCTTTACTTGAAACCCTAGCGTGCCACACCAGCCAGGCGAAATAGAAAGAGGCAATGATAGACAATGTAGAAAAGCAAATACTGACCGGACCATATCCCTGGAAGGGGAAACTGCACAGCATGCCATATGCGGCTATCAGTAGCAGAGCCGAGAGATTCCTCCAATGCTTGTATGAAATAGTGTTGGCCAGTTCAGGAAAGAACCGGATGATCAAGGCTACCAGCGCCGGCATGATCCACCCGCCAAATGCGAAATGAGAATGGGCGTGTAATATATTTTTATACGATCCGGCCCAGATACTTGTTACCGGGGCAGAACGCAGGTACAAACCAATAAACGAAACAAGAAAGAGATTGAATAAGGAGATCCGGTATAAACGCTTTTCCAACACGGGTAAAGAAGGGTGTTGTATAGATGTTCCGATTTGCACATGCAAAGAAATAAAAGTGATGATTTTTTTATTATGATACAAATATCATGCCTCCTGATCTTAATCAGGTGCCTCCATGATTCTGTTTCGTTTTATGTAAAATAAAAGTAAGTAAATACTTTTATTTTGACAAAAGTCTAATTTTGTGCTATCATCAAAAAATAAACACGATGGAAGTAATCAATCAGAATATCCTGGATGTGACAATGCTGGAGCCACGCCAGAAGCACCCAACCATTTTCGACCGTTTTGATCAACTCAACGACGGAGAAACACTGACTATTCATAACGATCATGACCCCAAGCCCCTGTATTACCAGCTATTGGGGGAGAGAGGAAATATTTTTAAATGGGAATACACTGAACAAGGCCCCAGGTGGTGGAAAGTGAATATTACCAAGCGTTCCAGCGAGGAAAACGGCGAAACGATTGGCGAAATAGCGGCAAAAGACCTGCGCAAAGCAGCAGTGTTTAAAAAAAATGGACTTGATTTCTGTTGCGGGGGAAAGAAAACGGTGAAAGAAGCTTGTTTGGAAAAAGGATTGGATATAGTGAAGATTGAACAGGAGCTGCAACAAGCTAACGAGGCGCCCGTGTCTGCTTCACTTCCTTATAACGAATGGGCGCCCGGCTTTTTGGCCGATTACATTGTTAATGTTCACCATGCTTATACACGGAAAAATCTTCCTGAGATCAGGGGATATGCATTGAAAGTGTTAAGGGTACATGGAAAAGAGCACCCTGAATTAGCAGAGATACAGCGGCAGGTGGAAGTAATTTACGAAGAGATGATGGCACATATGACGAAGGAGGAAAAAGTATTATTCCCTTACATAAAAGACCTGGCGGCGGCTCGTAACCAGTCTCAATTACACCAGGCAGCGCATTTCGGAACAGTAAAAAATCCTATCAATATGATGGAAATGGAACACGAGCTGGTAGGGGCCGCCATGCATAAGATAAGGACGCTCAGTGGAAATTTTTCCATTCCGGAAGATGCTTGTGCCAGCTATAGCCTGCTGTATAAAATGTTAGCGGCATTTGAAACAGACCTGTATACGCATATCCACCTGGAGAATAATATCTTATTCCCTAAAGCAGTGGAAAGGGAAAAACAAATAACGGATAATGGAAGTTCATGCAAATACTAAGATCAGCAATATACTCAAGGAGCATCCGGGAGCATTGGATGCTATAATCGGCATTAGTACACATTTTGAGAAATTACGCAATCCCCTGATCCGTAAGCTGATGGCGGCAAGAACCAGTGTTGCCATGGCTTGTAAAGTTGCCGGTTGTACCATTGATGATTTTCGTAATAAGCTGGAACCGCTTGGTTTTAAGGTGAATACGAATATGGCAGCGGATCCGGTAAAAACATTACCTCATTCGGAAGCACGGATATACCCGGACAACTTCATTGAACTGGATGTGCGACCCATCATTGCTGCAGGAAAAGATCCACTTCCCGATATTCTTGAACAAGTGAAACAATTACAGGATCAACAGGCATTGAAGATCATCAATAGCTTTGAACCTACTCCTTTAATGCTGTTGTTAAAAAAACAGGGATTTGCTTCCTATGCAACAGCATTGCACAACGGAGTGGTAGAAACCTTTTTTTATAAGGAAGGAACTACCACCATACCGGAAGATAAACCTCATATGCATGATGACTGGTACCGGTTAATGACGGATTTTGAACACCGGTTACGTGAATTGGATGTGCGGATGCTTGCGATGCCTTTACCTATGATGAAGATCCTGGAAACATTGGATCAATTGGAACTTGGCGAGGCATTATTGGTTCATCACAAAAGAGTACCAGTGTTCCTGTTACCCGAACTGGAACAGCGACGCTTTGGTTATCGCATCAGGGAGTTGGGAAATGAAGGCGTGCAACTATTGATCTATAAAAGCTGATCTAATGATCGCGAAAACAACACCCCAAACAATAGTATTGCCTTTCTATGGGTATGCAGCCGTATCGTTATGCGTGGCGATGTCATTGCTTTGCTTGTCGGTTCAGGCATTTACTGGGCATTATTTTCATCCCCATATACTGGCTGTTACACACAGTATGGCCCTGGGTTGGGGTACGATGATGATCCTGGGCGCCAGTTATCAATTGATGCCCGTTATTACCGAAAGTGATCTGTTCAGCGAAACGTTGGCGTATGTTTCGTTTTTTGCAGCAGCTGCCGGCATTCCGCTCCTGGTATATGCTTTTTACGTTTTCGATATGGGTATACCTGCACAGGCAGGTGCCATATTGATCAATGTATCTGTTGCTTGTTATGTGATTAACCAGGTGGGTAGTTATACCAGGAGCCGGCATCAAAACATGCATGGACTTTTCATGGTTGCTGCTGCCTGCTGGTTGTTACTGACCACATTGGTGGGTTTACTGCTGGTATTCAATTTCAGTAACAATGTACTTTCAAAAGATTCCCTGTATTATCTTTCTCTTCATGCACACATGGGTATTGCCGGTTGGTTCTTGTTGATGATAGTAGGCGTGGGAACCAGGCTGATACCTATGTTCCTGTTGTCGAAATATGAAAGTGCTCACTTATTGAAAATCATTTACTGGTTCATCAATGCAAGCCTTATTGCTTTTGTTATTTTGTTCCTGGGACAGGCGCCGCCGGACTGGTATTTTGTACCCATTACCGGCTTGTTAACGGCGATACTGCAATTTGGTTACTACTGCCGGCGAGCATACCAGGAACGTATTCGCAAAACAACCGATACACCGGTGAAATTATCCCTTCTGTCTATTGTGATGACTTTTTTGCCTGTATTGCTTCTATTGTCCCTATTGGCTGCACCGGGAGTATCATCAGGTAAACTGGCGCTTTTCAAAGCGTATGGCTTTGTGATCTTTTTTGGCTGGATCACTACCCTGATATTGGGTATGACATTTAAAACGCTGCCTTTTATCATCTGGAACAAAAGGCGCTATGATGCTGTGGTTTCAGATAAGAAGCAGGGCCCGGGCAACCTATACAGTCATAAATGGTTTGCGGCGATGGCATTGGTTTACATGACCGGGTTCAGCGTTTTTCTGACAGGCATTTTTACAGAACAGATCTCATTTCTGCAAACGGGTTCGGTACTGCTATTAATTGCTTCTTTGCTTTTTAACCTGAATGTGGCTAAACTATTCATGCATCAACCGGTTCACACATGAATGTAATGACCAACAATAATATTAAGTGTACTATTGCACTGGCGGCGCTGCAACAAGTGATAGACCCGGAAATCGGATTGAATATTGTTGACCTGGGCCTGGTTTACCGGTTGGATTTTGATGACACCTGCCAGAAAATAGAAGTTACCATGACCCTGACCACTCCTTTTTGTCCCATGGGGGCATCTATTACCCATGCTGTTGAAAAGCTGTTGTCCACTACTTTTGCCGGCGAACAGATTGCAGTCAACCTGAGTTTCGATCCGCCATGGAAGCACGACAGGATATCGGAGGCAGGCAAACTTTTTTTAAATCGTTGATACTATGCTCAACCAGATGAGTCAGACAGCCATTAAAGCCGTTATTTACCTGGCTTCTCAACAGGATGGTAACGATAACGCCGGTATCCGGGAAATTGCCGGCTATATAGATGCCAGCGAACATACAGTGGGCAAGGTATTGCAAACGCTGGCAAGAGCGGGGATCATCAACAGTGTGAAAGGGCCTTCGGGTGGATTTCATATTTCCAGAGAGCAGTTGAAACGCCCCATTATTCATATAGTCGATGCCATTGAAGGGAAGGAGTTGTTTACACAATGCGGACTGGGTTTGAAAAAATGTTCAGCATCGCGCCCCTGTCCCATACACTATGAGTATAAAGCGGTGCGTGAACTGACGTATAAAATATTTGCCAGCAAGAAGATCGCTGACCTGTGCAACCCGGTAAACAACGGCCTGGCATATTTGATCTGAACAACAAATGGCTTTTATATTGCTTTGCTGAATAATGTTCTGCTATCTGCCACCGAGCTCCTTTGCAGGTACATGTCGAAAGCGCTGCAGACATTGCGGATAAAATAATGACCGATAGCTGTAAGCGAAGCACCCTTCAGATCATAATCGACCAGTCCATCTTTTTGCAATTGAGCCAGTATCGGAAAAGAATAAGTCTCCAATGGCTCCCTATCTTCTTTATTGAATGATGTAGAGCCGTTACAGGCAATCTCTTTGATATAACGCCTGAAATGAAGGTCTTCTTTATTGAGGAAATACCCCTTTTTTACTGCCAGCATGCCATTGCTGATAGCATGATAATAATCGTGCAGGCTCTTTTCGTTCTGGGCGAAGGCATTACCGATATCGCTGATAGCGGATACACCGAGTCCCACCAGGAACTCATTATTTTGCGTAGTGTATCCCATAAAATTACGGTGCAGCTTGCCTTTTTCTTTGGCCAGGAACAGGGAGTCGTTGGGCAATGCAAAATGGTCCATGCCAATATCATGATAGCCATTATTTATCAATAAAGACCTGCCTTCCAGGTACAGTTGCATTTTCTCTTCCGGAGCCGGCAGTTGTGATTCGTTGAATAGCCGCTGCATTTTACTGGTCCAGGGAACATGCGCATAACTATAGAAAGCGACCCTGTCGGGTTTCAGGGCCAGTACCTGGTTGAAAGTGTTTCGCAGTCCTGCTGCTGTTTGCAGCGGCAAGCCATAAATGAGATCAAAATTCACAGAACTAAAGCCTGCTTTTCTCGCCTCCTCTGTTGCATGTTGCACGTTTGCAAACGGTTGTATCCGGTTGATAACGCGTTGCACTTCCGGATCCATGTCCTGCACGCCATAGCTGATGCGTTTGAATCCCAGAGACGCGAGTACTTTCAAATGCTCCGCTGTGGTATTATTCGGGTGACCTTCAATGCTGAATTCGTGCATGGGGTGTACGATGCTGTTCTTTAGTATAGTGTTAATTAGCCGGCGCAGGTTCAGCGGAGAAAAGAAAGTAGGCGTGCCGCCGCCCAGGTGTAGTTCCCTGATCACCGGTGTTTGCTGCATCAGCCCCCTGTACAGTTTCCATTCTTTTTCTATGGTCTGCAAATAGGGCTCTTCCACCGCATGATTGGAAGTTATTTTTTTATTGCAACCACAATAAGTACACAGTGATTCGCAGAAAGGAAGGTGTATGTATATGCTGATTCCGTTGCGCACATTTTCGAGTGAGAACTCTTGCTGGAACCGGTCGGTCCATTGAGGCCGGGAAATAATATCCTGCCAGAAAGGAACGGTTGGATAACTGGTGTAACGCGGAACAGGCTGGTTGTATTTCTTGATCAACAAAGGAGGTATGGTTATTTCATTCATCATGCCCAAAACTAACATTGACTTTTTGTGCAGCAGGTGACGGATGTTAGTAATGCAACAGATATTCATCAGCCCGGGATAAAACTGACCCACCTCAAGATGCCAACTGATTAAAATCAGGTGTTCTAAATCCCCCAGGTCATGCTTAACGCAGCGGGGTCTGAATAGTTTTGTGCAATCATTTTCAGCAATACTTCAATTTATGGATGCATCGAACGAAAAACCCTTCTTCCCTTCCGGCGCCATCGCATTTTTCATTGCGCTCGTAGTGCTGGCCCTGCTCTTCTGGTACAGTATTTATTTTTTAATGATTAACAGAACCTAAAATCAATAGCCATGGCCATAGACAAAATAGAAAAGCGTATCATCTTCTCTTCCATGGCAGTCATGGGCCTCTTTGTTTTTTCATTGCTCTATGCTATGAAAAAATATAAGAGTAATGTACCCGAATGCCTGCCTTATGATAAAGCATATGCAGAACCCAAAGTGAATAAGCTGGACGATAAGACCTACCAGGTTTTCAGTGTGGCTTCCATGTGGCAGTTCCAGCCGGCTGAGATATACATTCCTGTGGGCAGTGAAGTGGATTTTTATGTAACGTCCAAAGACGTAGTGCATGGATTCAATATTGCACAGAAGAATGTGAACATGATGGCAGTATACGGATCCATCAACAAAACAACTGTCAAATTTGATAAACCCGGCGTGTATGATATCGTATGCCATGAATATTGTGGCGTAGGACACCAGAACATGCACGCACAGGTATACGTGAATTATCCCGATGCTAAGTAAAACCAACGTCATGCAAGTATCAAAGACTTTTAAACGAATCATTTTCCTGGAATTGTCCATCCCCGTTGCGCTGCTGATCATTGGTATCTACCACGGATTGATGCAAACCATTTACCGTGCCGGTGTGTTACAGGACACTTCTTTTGCCAAACTGGGTTATTACCAGGGCCTGACCCTGCATGGTGTGATCAACGCCATTGTGCTTACTACTTTTTTTGCGGTGGCGTTCGGCCACGCCACCATGACCTATTACCTCAAACAGGAGCCTAATAAAAAATTAATGTGGTTCAGCTTTGCACTGATGCTGGGCGGAACGTTGATGGCATCCTGGGCCATGCTGGCCGGAAAAGCATCGGTATTGTATACTTTTTACCCGCCATTGAAAGCGCATCCTTTGTTTTATATCGGAACGGCATTGCTCATCGTAGGATCCTGGGTGCCTTTTTTTAACTGGGCCGTGATGTACACGCAATGGAAGAAAGTTCATGCCGAAACCAAGACGCCGTTGGCTGTTATCGGTACATTGATAAATTTCACCATTTGGTTTGTGTGCACCCTGGCAGTGGCATATGAGGTATTGGTATTACTGGTACCCTGGTCGCTAGGCTGGACAACCACAGTGAATGTAACCCTCGCCAGGACCCTGTTCTGGTTCTTTGGCCACGCACTGGTGTATTTCTGGTTGTTACCGGCTTATATCATGTTCTATACCATTTTGCCTAAAGTGGCGGGCGGAAAGCTTTACTCTGATCTGGCCGGCAGAATGGCGCTGTTCCTGTTCCTGCTCTTCTCTGTTCCGGTAGGTGTGCATCACCAATACAGTGATCCTTCCATCACACAAGGAGTTAAATTTTTCCAGGGAATGCTTACCTATGGGGTAACCATCCCCAGTTTCATCACCGCTTTTACATTAGCGGCATCCTTGGAATATGCAGGAAGACAAAGAGGCGCGAAAGGATTGTTTGGATGGATGAAAAAACTACCCTGGTTCGATGAAAACAATTTCCTGTTCTCTTATTTTATATGCGGACTCATCCTTTTTGTTTTCGGTGGCGTTACCGGTATCATCAATGCTTCTTATTCCCTGAATACAGTAGTACACAATACAGCATGGTTACCCGGGCATTTTCACATGACGGTAGCCGGACCGGTATTCCTTGCTATTGTGGGTATGAGTCTGTATCTCTATTCAGGTATGAGTGGAAAACCGGTATTCATGCGTAAGATCGTTACCATCGTTCCCTACTTATGGATGATGGGTATGCTGATCTTTTCTTTCGGGATGAGCTGGGGTGGCTTGCGCGGAGAACCAAGAAGGACCAACCTGGGCATCAGTTATCTCAATCCTAAGAGCGAATTGTTCCGCAGCGACTGGGTTCCTACGACCACACTGGCCATGCTGGGAGGCATTGTAATGTTCACTGCCGGCATGTTGTTTATTATAGCTTTCTTCGGAACCATTCTGCGGAAGAGAAAAGCAGCAGGCTCGCTGGAAATTCCGGTAAGCGAAGCTTATCACGATGAAAAAAGAGTGCCTTTGTTCGACCAGTTCAAACTCTGGATCATTGCCATGATCATCATATTGGTACTGGCTTATACGCCTGCTTTGATCAATGTTAATAAGAACAGCGGACCGGGCGCTCCCCGATTCAATATCGATAACCCCACACCACTTGCAAGTGACAACAAATGAGAACTAAAAAGACGATATGGTTTTTTGTGATATTGGTCTTTGTAATACCGGCAATTGCCTGGGTGGGAATGGATTGGTATGAGAGCAGGGTTCAGACTTTGCCGGTACTGGGACCGGCAACAGACAGCGCAGGCAGGGAATGGCAGCATACCATTGCAGACTTCAGGCTGGTGAACCAGGAAGGGGATATGGTGTCGGCCGGTGAGTGGAAAGACAAAGTTGTGGTAGTGGATTTTTTCTTCACGCATTGTCCGGCTATTTGCCCCAAACTCACCGCCAGTTTGAAAAAAATACAGGAACAATATCGCTCCAGTAACCGGTTATTGTTTTGCTCTTTTACAGTTGATCCGGAACGCGACAGCGCGACAGTGTTGAAACAGTACGCTGTCCGCTTCGGTCTGGATACCCGTAACTGGCAATTGCTAACAGGGCGTAAAAAAGATATCTATAAACTGGCCCGTAACAGTTTCATGGTGGTGGCAACAGATGGCGATGGCGGGCCAACAGATTTTATTCATACGGAAAAGCTGGTACTCATTGATCAGCAGAAAAGGATCCGGGGATATTATACCGGAACAGATGATGCAGCAATACAACAGCTGATTGCGGATATAAAAAAATTGAATGTTCAAGATTAAAAGTTCTAAAAGTGAAAAGACTAACTTTCTTCTTATGGTTTTGCCTTGCCGGGTGGCTGCAACAAGCAAAAGCCGGTGACACCGATCATGGTAAAACGATCTTCAATGCACGCTGTGGCGCCTGCCATGCGGTGAATAAGGTAGTGGTTGGCCCTTCTCTCGGAGGAGTAGATCAGCGCCACCCGATCGAGTGGATCATTGGCTTCGTACACTCTTCACAAGGGATGATCCGTAAAGGCGATAAAGACGCAACGGCCTTATTTGAAAAGTTCAATAAAGTAACCATGCCCGATCATCCCGATCTGAGTGAAGAAGACATCAAGCATGTTGTTGCTTATATCAAATTGGAAAGCGCTAAGTCGGAAGGAGAAGCCAAGGCGCCGTTTGCCAAACCCGGACGTAAGAGAGCAGCTTATACGCCCCCTTCTTCGCAGGATGGCACTTTCTTCATCATTTACATCGGTGCTGTGCTGGTGTTGGTGAGGGCGTTGGTGTATGCAGTACAGATTCGCTCCTATGCCCGTAAAATGAAAGCCGGTATTGTAAATATTGTATCAGATGAGCTTAATCCAACACGGAGCAGGCAAAACCTTCCTTCCTGACCAGGCGCATCACATCATCAACGATGAAATCGTGCCCTTCCAGGCGCAGTATCTTATCGCAATCCTCCAGGTCGAAATTGATCTTGCTTGAAGGAAAACGTTGCAGGAGCAGGCCCGTCAATTGCTGGGCCTGCTCCTGCTTCACAACATTCGTTTTAAAAACTTCCACCATTATCCATTGACTTTCTGATCGAAATTGAGCATCCACTGGATACCGAACTTGTCTATAAACATGCCAAAATAAGCGCCCCAGAACATATCACTCATCGGCACAATTACCTGTCCGCCTGCAGAAAGGCCGCTGAAAACCTTATCGGCTTCTGCTTTGCTATCCGGACTCAACGCAATAGAAATATTATTGCCCGAAACCTCCGGCTGGCCCATTGAAGTAAGTACATCTGTTGCCATGAGCATACCGCTTTTACCGATGGGCAGTGCAATGTGCATGATCTTGTTCATGTCCTGCTCGGGAACATTGGAGCAGCCGGGCTGGTCTTTCACGTCTTTGAAACGCTGTACGAAGGCGAATTCACCGCCGAAAACAGATTTATAAAAATTGAAGGCTTCTTCGGTATTGCCGTTGAAGTTGATGTAAGGATTCATGTGTTGCATGGCCAATGATTTTTGTTTTAAGGATTGATAGTTTCACAAAGCTAACAGGCTTTTCCAGAGAAAAGTGGTGGTAATACGGCAATCTATGGGGTTGATTGCGACACCGATTTTTGTATCTTTATAACATGAAACCGAGCATGATCATTATCTTACATTTAGCGGGATGTCATTGCGAGGTTCCATCCGGCCAAAATAAAATAAAAGACAACGGATGAAACATATATCCATTATCGTACCTCGCGGAGCCGTATTAGGCAGTGTCGACGACCCCAGGCACCTGTTTCAATCTTTGAATGATTTTCTCCTGTCGGCCCGGCAACCACCCATGTACAAGATACAATTGGTGGGCCTTGACCGCAAGGTTCCCCTGCACGATGGTTCTTTTACAGTAAACACCGATGCCTTGTTGGATGAAGTGAAAAAGACAGACCTTGTCATTATCCCGGCGCTGAGTGGTGATATGAAAGACGCCATTGAGATCAACAAGGATTTCATACCCTGGATTGTGCAGCAACATCGCGCAGGCGCTGAAGTAGCCAGCCTTTGTATCGGTGCTTTTCTCCTGGCTGCCACCGGTTTGCTGGAGGGTAAAAAATGCTCTACGCATTGGATGTACGCCAACGAGTTCAGGAATATGTTTCCACAGGTGAACCTGGTGGATGATAAAATTGTGACCGACGAAAATGGCATCTACTCCAGCGGCGGCGCCAAATCTTACTGGAACCTGTTGATCTATCTGACAGAAAAATATGCCAGCAGGCAGATGGCGGTGATGGCTTCCAAATATTTCCTCATAGAGATATACCAGAATACACAATCGCCTTTTACAGTGTTTAGGGGTCAGAAGGAACACGAAGACGAGCCCATCAAAAAAGCGCAGGAATTCATCGAAGCCAATTTCCAGGAAAAAATAACGGTAGACCAATTAGCTGTTATGCTCTCATTAGGCCGCCGCAGTTTTGAACGACGCTTCAAGAAAGCCACCTGCAATACGGTTGCCGAATACATCCAGCGTGTGAAAGTAGAAGCGGCCAAGAAAGATTTTGAACTCAGCCGCAAAAACATCAACGAAGTCATGTATGAAGTAGGCTATTCCGATACCAAAGCCTTCAGAACCATTTTCCGTAAGGTAACAGGTCTTTCACCGGTGGCTTATCGCAACCGGTACAATAAAGAAATGATCGCCGTTTAACTGGCAGGTACCGCTTTCTTCTTGTGATATAAAATATAAGACGCGAATACCAACAGGTGTCCGATCAATATGAAGCTCCATTGCGATGCGGGATCACCTACGGAAATCGATGAGTAAAGCGCTCCGGTAAAGTCAATAATCAAACCGGCATAAGCCCACTCTTTGAGTCGCGGAAAGCCTGGAAACAAGATGGCAACTACTGCCAGCAATTTGGCAATACCCAGGAAGGGAATGAGGTAGTTGGGATAGCCGAGGTATTTGAATAATGTAATTGATTCAGGTGTACTCATGGCATTCACTATGCCGCTGAAAGTCATCATCAGGCACAGGATGCCAGTTACGATCCAGTAAGCGATTTTTACTTTTTTCATAGCGATGGTTTATGAATGAATATACTGATTTTATTCATGAAGCCCAAGTCATGACGGTAGCATTATTTTGATGGATTATTCAAGGCTCTGATGATCAATTGATCACACACGGACTGGGGCAATTCTTACACCATCCCCCGGTGACATAGCCATTGATCTTATAGGCAATATCGGAATAGAGTTTTTCCAGGGTCACATAATCGGTATTGATGGTAAAGTTAAAATCACCATCATACACATAAGCGGTTACGGAAGCGCCATAGTGCCCGTAGTTATCATTGTTGAGCGTAATGTACAGGTTGAGGTTGGGCGTAACGCCATCGGCCAGTTTGTACTTGGAATAATTTGCAATGTTGAGATCGTCCAGTACGAGGGTGGGTCGTATGCGTTGTACCTCTGTTATATCCTTCATGTTATAACTGCCAGTGATGTTGACTTTCACCAACACGGGGCTATAATTGATGGGTTGGTGTTTGGTGCAAGGCTGGGGTTTGGAATGATAAGTTTGGCGAGGAGGCGCGCTGGCAACCGCCATCAACAGAAAAGTCAATACAATGGTAAACGACAGCAGGTCTGCTTTATTTCTTTTCATACAGGGGAAATATTAGACTTGGGAAAAGGATAATGGATGCGCATTCCACTGATCCGTAAGTGAGGAGGTCGTACCAGTCAAATGTTCCTTTGAGCAATCCGAACCCCTGTGCTGCTTCTATGGCGAATGGCAATAGGAAGATAAGCAATTTATTCCTGAAATACAATACCCTGTGTTCGGAAAGTACAACGGTTACCAGCATCAGCGCGCTGCACCACGCAGCATCGGAAAAGTAGCCAATTAAAAAAAGCTGTAAAAAAGAATGATCATTCAATGACCTTCGAACAGGATGGAATGGTTCGAAGAACAGTATCTGGGGTTGAAAAAGATAATAATTGATCAACCCGGCCAACAGCAAGCCTATGGCCAGTAACAGTAAAGTTTTGTGCCTGACCGATAACCTGGTGAACCAATGATAAACGCCGGACATACAATGGTAAAGTTAATAAGGGATTCATGCAATTTTGAAAATGTGCTAACTTGTTATCTGAATAGATGAGCAAGGAATACCATAAGCTAGATAACCCTGCCTGGCATGCGCTTACAGAAACGCATGCAGCATTTGTGATAGGCAATACAGTCGTGAAAAGATACCGGCCAGATGTGGTTGCCTTTACAGCGTATCAGACTGGAAATGAAAGTGTGCAAGATCAGTTTGATCAACTGATTCAACAGCATGAACCCTTTTTCATCATCGGTGATCTGCCGCAGCTACCTGCGCATTACTCATTACTGACAAGATTGGCGTGCGAACAAATGGTTTGTAGTGCCCATATCCCTGCACCTATTACTGAAACCATAATACCTTTAGGCGAAGCCAATGAAGATGAGGTGTACGAACTGATCAACTTAGTGCAACCAGGTTACTATAAACATAACACCCGCCTGATGGGAGATTATTTTGGTATCCGGATCGAAGGCCGCCTGGTTGCAGTTACCGGTGAACGGATGAGAATGGATGGATTTACAGAAATCAGTGCTGTTGTTACACATCCCGATTTTGCCGGCCGTGGTTTTGCAAAGCAACTGGTAGCACATGTATCTAATAAAAACCTGGAACAAGGCATCATTCCATTCTTACATGTAGCCCAGAGCAATGAAAGAGCCATCCGGTTGTATCAATACTTGGGGTTCAGTCGCAGAAGAAGTATTGATTTTACAAAATTTTGCAGATAGCTGACTTCATTTTAATAGACATAACTGGGAATTGTTTTCTAAAGAAATTGTACTTACTTGCAGTATGAAAATTGCATTGGCTTCACCTCCGTTTCCTGCTTCTATTGCAGATGGATTGTACCAGCTTGAAAAGCTGGCGAAAGAAGCCGCACAGCAACAAGCCGTAATCATTTGTTTCCCGGAATCTTATCTGCCAGGTTATCCTGGTATGGGATACGCTGCTGAAGATCGCTCGCATGAATCGTTGGAATCGGCGCTTGATAAAGTATGTGCCATTGCAGCAAAATATGCCATTGCGATCATTGTGCCGATGGACTGGCATAGCCCGAACGGAGTAATGAATATTGCCCATGTGATCTCTGATAAAGGTGAAGTGTTGGGCTTCCAGACAAAGAACCAGTTGGATCCTACTGAAGATGAACTATGGGTTGCGGGAACAGAGCGACATATTTTTGAAGTGAAAGGATTGCGATTTGGCATCACCATCTGCCATGAAGGCTTCCGGTATCCCGAATCTGTAAGATGGGCTGCGCAACAAGGTGCCAGCATTGTGTTTCACCCGCATTTCACCGGCAGTAATACCAATGGAGTAACGCTTATGGAATGGGGCGCCAAAGAGAATCCCTATTATGAAAAGGCAGCCATGTTAAGGGCTATGGAGAACACTATTTATTTTGCCAGTTGCAATTATGCTTCGCTTTATCCAGACTCTGCGAGTTCCATCATTGCACCAGATGGCACTTGTATAACAAACGCACCATACCGCGAGGCAGGCGTGATCGTTGCAGATATAGATGCTGCAAAAGCAACTGCTTTATTGGCCAGACGGTTTAAGCATGTGCTGTATCAATAGCGTTGATCAGTTTCTGCATTTCAGATATTGTACCCACCGTAATTCGTGACCATTTACCTTGCTTTTCATAAATATCGGTTCCCAGGATATTGTGCTGTTTCAATTGTGCAAAGAAATCCTGCTGATGGTTGACCAATGAAAAATAAATGAAATTGGTGTGCGATGGAATGCAGGGAATATGCAGTAGCTCCATTTGCTCAATGGTAAAGCTCCTGGCCTCCTGGTTCAATGTATATGTTTGCTTCACGAAAGCCTCGTCTTTCAATGAAGCCAGTGCCGCTGCTGCAGAAACCACGCTAATGCCGCCATTGGGCCATGACTGCATCCGGCTGAGCAGTTCAATGGTATCGGGGTTTGCCATTGCATATCCTACCCTCGCACCTGCGAGTCCATATATCTTGGAAAATGTTCTGGCAATCACCAGTTTTTTGTTTTCGCTCACCAGGTGCGATAAAGATTGTTCACTGGTAAAATCGATATAAGCTTCATCTACCAATACCCATGCTTTTTTAGATGCTTCCTGGATAAAATGTACGAGCTCATCATGTTTACAAATCGTTCCAGTAGGATTATTGGGGTTGCACAGGTAAACAAGTTGTGTATCTGGCTGGATGGCGTTCAACATGGCAGGCAGATCATTCTTCTTATCGGCTGTCAGCGGAACACTGATTTTTTTTAATCCCAGGTTTTCCAGGGTCGCAGACCAGAAAGGATAAGTGGGAAGCGACATCACAAAACTACCTTTATTCAGCGCGGCTAATCTGGAAGTCAGGTCAAGCACTTCTGTTGAGCCTGCACCCAACAAGATATAACCAGGCGTAAGATTGTTTTTGCGGGCAATTGCGTCGATCAATTCGGGGTATAAATCCCAATTGTACCGGTTGCTCGTATTGACGTGTTCATTCATGGCAACACGGGCCATGGGCGAAGGGCCATAAGGGTTTTCATTCGAACGGAGTCTGATGAGATTTTCACCGGAAGAGAGTTTGTGAAACGCATAGGGAGATGGTTTCTCTGCAAAAACATTCAGGCGGGAAGCACTGATACTTAAAGCACCCAGGCCCATTTGCCTCAGCCAATTTCTTCTGTTAGATAGCATAAGGGTTGGTTTTATGCTATTAAAATTAAGCGTTTGCATGGGCCCGGGGCTGTTAAAAATGCGTTTAATATTTCGCCAGCAATTCGTCGAGATTGCCATGTGCCATGGTGAATCCTTGCTGGAAGCCCATCTCCACAATCTTTTCCAGGTCGGCTGCACTGTCAAAACTCACTTCCACCGTTACCAGCGTGCCATCGCCTGCAGTCTGGAAGCGTGTGTACCAATGCATGGAAGGCGCTATACCGCTATCGTTTCCGTTTTCATCACAAAAACTGTCTATCGCAGTGAAACTTTTTTGAGGCTCGATGCTTTTGAAACTCACTTTGCAAAAGTGTTGTTCGCCTTGCGGACTCACCATCACATAGAGCCAACGTCCGCCTGCTTTGAAGTCCATAGATTTGGTCTCGGTTTTGTAAGGCCTGGGCGCCCACCATTCATCGAGCAAGCTGCTCTCTGTCCATGCCCTCCATACTTTTTCGAGCGGAGCGTTGAATTCCCTCGTCACAATCAATTTTTTACCCGAAGGGTCTCTCGTGATCTTGGTTTCAAGTGTGTTGATCATTGTTATTGTTTTTTAAGTTTATCAAGTAGGGTATCTAATTGGCCGAAGCGACCTTCCCATAGTTTGCGGAAAGGTTCGAGCCATGCATCGATCTCTTTCATTTTTTTTGTGTTGAGGTGATAATAAATTTCGCGGCCCGATTGCTCCTGACGTACCAGGCCACAATCGGCCAGTACGCTCACATGTTTCGATACGGCCTGCCTGCTGCTGTTAAAATGTTCGGCCAGCGCATTGGGTGTCATGGCCTGGGCCAACAGGAGGCTTAAGATCGTTCTGCGGGTAGGATCGGCGATGGCCTGGAAGACATCGCGACGGGCTATCATAACCATAATATGCAACTTTATGGTTGCAAATATAAATACGCAACTTTATAGTTGCAAGTTTTTCTGGGAAAATCTTAAAGGAAAATTTCTTTGTATAAATATTTTCCACTTCCTTTGAGTGGAAAATATTTAACACTGTTTATTTTCCATTCCTGCCAGATGAAAGAAGAGATACTCCAAACCTCGCTTCAGCAATTCCTGCATTACGGCATTCGTAAAGTGTCTATCCAAAAGCTTGTCGAACCACTCGGTATTTCTACCAAAACCGTGTATAAATATTTTGCCAATAAAGAGCAGTTGTTAGAAGAAGCTTTATACTTGCTTTATAAACAAAGCTTTAAAGAATGGGAAAAAAGGCTGGCTACGTATAACACGGTCGCCTTGTTTTTTGATCTCTGGTATTCAGGCATTGAAATAGAGTACAATGTTAATAAGATATTTTACCAGGATTTACGTTATTACTATCCTGCATTGCATGAGCAATACGAGGCATTGCTGACCAAAAAATACAAGAAACAACTGATCCAAATCATTCAGAGGGGAATTGCGGAAGACCTTTTCCTGCATGGCATCATCACGGAAGTGATTTTTGAAGCCATATCTGTTTTGTTCAAAGCCATCGCCCGCGAAGGGCAATTCAACCAGTTCAAGACAACATCTTTCGATATTTTGCTCAATACCATTGCAGTGATGATCAGAGGCTTTTGCACTCCCAAAGGCCTTCAATTGCTTGAAGCGCATATCCAACATCTTACCAAGATGCGAGTCAAAGAAAAAGCAGCCGCTATTCACGTTTAAACTCAAACATTAATAACAAAACAATTACGATTATGAAAAAGCTTTGCTCTTTTTTTTCTGCCTTATTCTTATTGGCTTTGTCTTTGCAAACCAGGGCGCAAACGCCTTCTGCCCCTGATTATTTTATTGGCAAGTGGAATATAGAAGTAAAAGGTACTCCGAATGGCGACAGTAAAATGATCTTCAACCTGGAACGTAAAGACGGTAAACTTACGGGCTATCTTACTTCAAAAGAAAAACCCGATACTACCCAGTTTACAAAAGTGGAAGAAAAGGAAAAATCAGTCACAGTTTATTTTAGCGCCCAAGGATATGATGTGTTCATCAAGCTGGAGAAAAAAGATGATGACCATGTAGCAGGTAACTTAATGGATATGTTCGACGCAACGGGTGAACGTATCAAAGTATCCTAAACCTGAAGTGTGTATGAAACGAAACAAGCCGGGAGCGCCGGTCCGAATATTGGTTTTTTCAAGATCTTACCAGGTATCGGCACTGACGCACCCGGCTTTGCAAAAAAGACGATTAAACTGCAACTGAGTAATATTTACCCGTAAAAGCTACAATGAATTCCTCAAATTGATGGAAAAAGGCACAGCCATCTTTGTTCGCTCGTTGTTAAGTACCAGTTTGGCAGCGATCTCGCCCATTTTTACAAAATCGGTGGAAATCGTAGTGATGCCGTTCAGGATAAATCTTTTCCAGGGAGTTTCATTATAAGAGATGATGCCTACATTCTTGCCTACTTCCAGCTTGGTCTGCTGAATTTTGTCCAGCAACACCACCAGGTCATCTTCCATGAGGTTGATATAAACTTCTCCTTCCTGGATGGGCTCCTTGGCAATCTCGTGAACTACTTTATGGGCAAAAGCATATTCGCTGCAAAAAGAATGGAACCCAAGCAGTATTTCTTCAGGAAAATAAGTATAAGCGGGGAAAATGATCTTGATGGTATCATATTTTTCTAATTTGGGCAACGCTTCCCTGAGCGCTTGAAAAATGTCGCTTTCAAAATGTTCGTATACAGCACCGAACTTGTTGTTAATGCCATCGATCAGTTTATCCATCAGTATGAGGCGGCCAGCAGGAAGTTCATTGATCAATTGTGCAGCGTTTTCACCACCCTCCAGAAAATGAGGAATGATAACATAGTGGGTATAATCACCTTTCCGGTTCTGCAATAATTTCTTGAAAAGAGGAAAATCGTTGTTGTAAATGTAAAAATCAATCATTGCCTGCTCACCCAGCGTAGCAACAAAAGAATCATAAATGATCTTTTTATGGTAACTCAGCTTATTGAACAACAGGAATACTTTGATCGTTTGTTTGTAGTCTGTCTTGGTAACAAAATAACCCTTGCCAGGAACCGACCCGATGATACCCAGTGACTTTAACTGTTTGTATGCTTTCTCTGCTGTATCCCTTGATATTTCCAGCTCATAACTCATCTCGTTGATAGAAGGTAGCAGGTAATCTTTTTCAATTTTTCCTTCCTCAATAGCTTGCAGCACTGAATTCGTGAGCTGAAGGTATTTAGGTGTAATGGATTGCTCATCGATGCGAACGACGTTGTATATATTTTCAGATGACATTATTAGTATATAGTGTGAATGTAAGCACTATTTCTTTTTTGTAGTCGTCATGCAGGATGGTACAGGATAGTGCAGTAAGCACAGGACAGTTTATCTCTTGTTTGTTTCTACCTTGTTCAGTGCCCGGGATTCCTTCCCAGACTGATTCCTGCATCAACAAACGCTTGCCAACATGAAAAAACTCCTTGCTGTTTTCTCAACAATGATCGTATGCATCTATTGCTATTCACAAACAAAAGGCTCTCAGCAAAAAGATGATCTCTACACCGGATTTACGATGCCTCCCAATGCGGCTAAACCCAGGGTATGGTGGCATTGGATGAATGGTAATATTACAAAAGACGGAATACGCAAAGACCTTGAATGGATGCACCGCTCGGGGGTGGGCGGTTTTCAAAACTTTGATGCCAGTTTAATGACACCCCAGATTGTGAAGCAACGCCTGACGTACATGACGCCCGATTGGATAGATGCTTTTCGGTTCACTACGAAACTGGCCGATTCACTGAAGCTGGAGATGGCCATCGCAGGTTCTCCGGGATGGAGCGAGAGCGGAGGGCCTTGGGTAAAACCGGAAAACGGGATGAAAAAAATTGTATGGAAAGAATTGCGCGTAAAAGGCGGCACTTCCCGTATCAAAATAGACGCGCCTTCCGGTACTACCGGTCCCTTTCAGAACATACCGAAACAATCGGATATGATACTGTCTGTTGAACGCACCAAACTTCCTGTCTTTTACAAGGATGTTGCTGTGATCGCTTTCAAATTACCTGCAACAGACCAATCACTAGCAGAATTAGGAGCTGTTGTTAGTTCCAGCGGAGGAAATTTTACCCTGGATCAGTTAACAGACGGCGACCTGGCCACCAGCCACCTGCTGCCCAGGGATTCCATAAACGGATATGCCTGGATACAGTTTGCTTTTCCTCAACCACAAACCATCAAGGCTATCACTATGGTAGGCGGTGGCAAACCGGGACTCTTTGGCAGGGGGGGCGATGCCAACGATGCGCGCGCATTGGAAGCCAGTGATGATGGTATTCATTTCAGACTTGTTTGTCATATTCCCATTGGCAGCATATTACAGCAAACCATTGCCATACCTGAAACCAGGGCGGCCTGTTTTCGCATAACCGTCAGGAACCCTCCGGCACAAGGCAACCCTTTCCAGGCCCTGGTAGGTGTCAATACACCGCCGGTCACGCCCCCAGGCACCGAAATAGCAGAAATTGTTTTGCACTCCGCTTCACGCATCCAGATGTTTGAAGAAAAAGATGCCTTTGCACCAGCCACCGGTTTGTATGAAAAAGCGACAGCTCCTGCTAATGATCCGGTAGCTCTTAACGATGTGATCGATCTTACCCATCAATTGAATGCTGATGGTACATTGAACTGGACGGCCCCGTCAGGCGGTGAATGGAAGATCATCCGTTTTGGTTATTCTCTGCTGGGCATCGATAACCATCCGGCTTCTCCCGAAGCCACAGGCCCGGAAGTAGATAAATTGGATCCACTGGCCATCAGGGATTATTTTACCAATTACCTCAATCAATATAAAAAAGCTACCGGTGGTCTGATGGGCGATAAAGGTGGCTTGCAATACATCATTACCGATAGTTGGGAAGCGGGTGCTCAAAACTGGACAGGCAATATGCCCGCTGAATTCCACCGACGCCGCGGATACAGCATGATTCCCTGGATGCCTGTTTTAACCGGACATATTGTGAAGAGCGCTGAAGCAAGCGAACAGTTCCTGTTCGACTTCAGAAAAACCCTGAGCGATATGGTTGCTGAATACCATTACGACGGGCTAACCCGTATTCTGAAAGAATATGGCATGAAACGGTACTCAGAATCGCACGAAAACGGAAGGGCTTTGATTGCTGATGGCATGGAGGTGAAAAGGACTGCCGCAGTGCCTATGTCGGCATTGTGGACCCCCAACATATTCATCAACCACAACGACCAAACGGCTCATACCATGGATATTCGCGAGTCTGCTTCCGTATCACATATTTATGGCCAGAATCTGGTAGCTGCCGAATCGTTGACTGCCTTAGGTGTTCCTGCAGCTGCATGGATATACGATCCTCAATCTTTAAAGCCCAGCGCCGATCTGGAACTGGCCAGCGGCCTGAACCGCTTTGTTATTCATTGCTCTGTTCACCAGCCTGTGGATGATAAAATACCCGGCCTGGGTCTTGGACCCTTTGGCCAGTGGTTCAATCGCCATGAAACATGGGCAGAGCAGGCCATGGCATGGACTACTTATCTCAGCCGCAGCTCTTACCTGTTGCAGCAGGGGAAATTTGTGGCAGATATCGTTTATTACTATGGAGAAGACAATAACATCACCGCGCTGTTCGGCAAAAAGCCACCGGAGGTACCGGAGGGTTATAATTATGATTTCATCAATGCCGATGCACTGATTAACCTGCTCACTGTAAAAGAAGGTAAACTGGTTACACCCAGCGGCATGACTTATCGCCTGTTGGTATTGGACAGCAATGCCAGGAAAATGAGCCTTCCTGTTTTACGAAAATTGAATGCGCTGGTAAAAGCAGGAGCAATCATTACCGGTGTGAGGCCGGAAAGTACGCCCAGTCTGAGCGATGATCAGTCGACATTTAAAACGTTGACAGATGAGATATGGAATACCCGTCGTGCAAATGTATTGATAGATAAACCATTGAAAGAAGTATTGACGGCCCTGAACATTGTTCCAGACTTTGCATATACAAAGCCAGCAACCGATACCCGTCTTTTATATGTACACCGCAAACTGGCCGATGGAGATCTGTACTGGGTGAATAACCGGAACGATAAAAACGAAGCCCTGGAGGCAAGTTTCCGTATCACCGGAAGAGAACCGGAATTATGGCATGCAGAAACAGGCGTGTCGGAAAAAGTTGCGTATAAAAGAGTAAATGGCGTTACCAGTGTGCAACTTTCGCTAACGCCAAACGATGCAGTGTTTGTTGTTTTCAGAAAAAAAGCAACAACACATCTGTTTACACAGCCTGCTGCTGTTGAAAAAATACTGGCAACAATAAATGGGCCCTGGCAGGTACATTTTCAAAAAGACAGGGGAGCGCCTGAATCGATTAACATGAATGAACTTGTTTCTTTTACTACTCATGCAGACCCTGGTATAAAATATTTTTCAGGAACAGCTACTTACCATACAACACTTACTGTTGATAAAACATCGTTAGCAAGTCAATCATCTTTGTGGCTGGACCTTGGTGAAGTAAAGAACCTGGCTGAAGTAACAGTCAATGGAAAAACACTGGGTATTGTTTGGAAGCAGCCCTTCCGTGTGAACCTAAAAGATGTTTTGAAGGCGGGAGACAACGCAATAGATATCAAGGTTACCAATCTTTGGGTAAACCGCCTGATCGGAGATGCACAACCGGATGTTGTTCATAAGATCACATATACAACAATGCCTTTTTACCAGGCGAATTCAAAGCTGTTGCCATCTGGATTATTAGGCCCAGTAAAACTTTTATCTGTTACGCAATAACCCATCATTTCAATACGGGATGGAACAGGACAGTGCAGTAAGCGCAGGACAGTAAACAGTCTGCCTGTTTCTACCTTGTCAAAAATTAGAGACCACGCTTTAATAGATTCGAAACCCTACAAACGCTTGCCAAATGAAACAAAAACTAACATGGCCAAATCTGGCCATTGGGCTGTTTTGCCTTATGCTTACATTCATCGCTTCTGCGGTGCATGCACAATCCGGTTCTATCTCTGGTAAAATAACCGACTCCAAGGGAGAGCCTGCCAGTGGCGCTTCTGTCATGATCAAAGGAAGCCAGCGCGGCACCAGCGCGGGAGCCGATGGTATTTTCCTCTTAAAAAACCTCAACAACGGTAATTATATACTGGTTGTTTCTTATGTAGGTGCTGAAACAAAAGAAGTAAAGGCTGTTGTTGATGGCAACCAGCCGGTGAGCCTGAACATCCGTATGAACGGAGAGGCACAGGCACTGTCAGATGTTATTGTGGTAGGATACGGACAGCAGCGAAAAAAGGATGTTACCGGCGCTTTGTCTATTGTTTCTGCCAATTCTTTTAAAGATGCGCCTGTATCAAGTATTGACCAGAAACTCGTGGGGCAGGTGCCTGGTGTGCAGATCAGTTCTGTTACAGGAACACCCGGTGGAGGTACAAATATTAAGATCAGAGGCTCTGGCTCTATCGGGGCAGGCGACCAGCCGTTGTTTGTGGTAGATGGTTTTCCACTGCCATCGGCAAGCGGTCAATTGTCCAACCCACTGGCTTCCATCAACCCGAATGATATAGAGTCCGTTACGATTTTGAAAGATGCTTCTTCCACCGCTATTTATGGTTCAAGGGGCGCAAATGGTGTAGTGGTGATTACGACCAAGCGTGGTAAAAAAGGTTTGCCGGTTGTGAATGTCAATGCCTATACCGGCTTGCAACAGGTTCCACAGAAAGGACGACCCGATATGTTGAATGCAAGGGAGTTCGCGCAGTTCAGGAAAGAGATCATTATTGATGCTTTTGCGGCGCGCGGACAGGTACCTGCCGATACAGATATTCCTGTTGAATACCGCAACCCTGCTCAATATGGCACGGGCACCAACTGGTATGATGCATTGCTGAAGGATGCCATGCAGCATAATATCAATGCCAGCATCAGCGGTGGCTCAGACAATAGCCGTTACCTGGTTTCACTCGATTACCTGAAGCAGGATGGTACGGTACGTTATACAGGATATGAACGCTATGGCATCAGAACAAACGTAGAAACCAACCTGGGCACGAAGTTGAAAATAGGGTTGAATCTGGCACCCACATACAGTGTCCAGCAATTATCCAACTTCGAGAATGGCTTCACCGATTTGCTGGCCAGTTCCAACTGGTTGAGTCCGTTGATACCCATAACCGATGCAAATGGCAAACGCATTCCCTTTATACAGTCGCCCGGCACTTTAGGCATGGGCAACCCGCTCAATGTGCTGGAATTTGCGGGCACAAGGTTGAAGAACTTCAGAGGATTGGGAAATGCTTATGCAGAATGGCAGATGGTGCGCGGACTTACAGCCAAATACAGCATGAATATTGACTACAACGAGTTCAATTCATTCATGTTCAACCCCGATTTTGTACCTACCGGTTTGAATGCACCGCCTCCGGTAGTGCCCTTTTCCAATACAGTGCGTGGTGACAGGTTCAACTACCTGTCGGAGATACTGCTTACTTACGATAAATCTTTCGGAACCAATCATCGATTGAATATAGTAGCGGGATATTCGGCGCAAAGTGAAAAGTCGAATGTTGTCTCGCTCACAGCGCGCAACTACCCCGATAATACGGTTCAATCTATCAACGCTGCCACGCAGGTCAGCGCCTGGAACCAGGATATCCAGAAATGGGCGGTCATCTCTTACCTGAGCCGTGTTAATTATACTTATAAAGACAAATACATCTTGACCGGAACGATCCGTTCAGATGGCTCTTCACGTTTTGGCCAAAACAGGCGTTATGGTACATTCCCTTCTGCAGCCATTGGCTGGGTGGTTTCACAGGAAAAGTTCCTGAGAGACATTGTATGGATGAATGAATTCAAATTGCGTGCGAGCTATGGATTGTCGGGTAACTACAACATCGGTAACTACACTTACCTGTCGAATGTAAACACCCTCAATTATGTTTTCGGCGGACAAATTGCGAGCGGACGGGTGGTTACTTCACTGAACAATCCCAATTTGACCTGGGAAGAAGCCAGCCAGTTTGATTTGGGTGCCGACTTTAGCCTGTTCAACAGAAAAGTGAATATTACCATTGATTATTACAACCGGATCAGCCGGAACAATTTGTACAACACAGAATTACCGTTGAATTCCGGCTTTACTACGGCCACCATCAATACCGGTAAGATCCAGAATCAGGGTTTAGAAATTGGCATCACTACAACCAATATCGCTAAGAAAGATTTCAAGTGGACTACCAGCGCCAATATCGCGTTCAACAAAAACAAAGTGCTGGCATTGAATGATAACAATGCACCCATTTACAGCGGACGCAGCGGAGAAGGCAACTTTACGCATATTACCCAGGTAGGGCACCCCATTGCAGAATTCTTTGGTTATGTGATCGACGGAGTTTACAGCAAAGCAGATATCATGGATCCCAAAGTGCCCAAGCATGTTTCTTCTATTGAAGGATCTATCAAATACAAAGACATAGACGGCAATGGTGTGGTAGAGCCTTTCAAAGATTTTGCCGTACTTGGCAAACCACAACCCGATTTCATTTACGGCATTACCAACAACCTCAGCTATAAGCAGTTCGACCTGAATGTTGTATTGGTGGGTTCGCAGGGCAACCAGATACTGAAAACATCGAAACAGTTCCTGAACAATATCGATGGTGTATTCAATGTTACCCATGAATATTATTTCAATCGCTGGCGCTCGGCGCAGAACCCGGGAGATGGTAAAACGCCTACTACCAACGGCGCCAGGGTTATGTACAGGGATGTTAACTCATCATGGGTAGAAGATGGAAGTTTTATGCGCATTCAAAACATTACATTGGGTTATACAGTGGGTGCCAAACTGTTGCAAAGGTCCAAAGTCATACACCAGGCACGTATTTACCTGAGTGCACAGAACCTGGCCACTTTCACCAACTACAGCGGAGGCAACCCCGAGATCAGCAGGAATACGATCTCAGGTAACGCCAGTACCAACGCGCTGGTGCCGGGTGAAGACTTTGTTGGTTATCCTTTGGCACGTATCTATACAGTGGGCGTCAACTTCACTTTTTAGTATTTCTATGGAAAACATTTAAAACCACAACAATGAAAAAGCATAATTATCTATACTTATCTGCCTTATCCGTTTCACTGTTCATGGGCAGTTGTACCAAAGATTTCTTACAGCGTGATCCGGAAAGCATCATCAGCGCTTCTAATTTTTTCAGCAACGAGTCGCAGGTCAAACAGGCTGTCAATGGCGCCTATAACTCGGTATTGCAAATGGGGCTGGCCGACTACTGGATATTCGGAGAGATGCGTTCAGACAATACCACTTTTCATTACAACAATACAAACCGCGGACTGGAGCAGCGGGAACTGATGGAACAGTTTGTGTCACAGGCAACAGATGAACCGTTGAGTACGTTCTGGCAGCGTTTGTATACCGGCATCGACCGTGCCAATGAAGTGCTCGATCATATCGGTACAGTCAATATGCCGGATGCCAATAAAAACCAATACACCGGTGAGATGAAATTTCTGCGGGCTTTTCATTATTTCACCCTCGTGCGCCAATGGGGTGGTGTTCCGCTGCGGACCACATCAACACAAACCACCGATCAAACCAAGTCTAAGGGGAGAGCTTCTGTAGATGATATATATACCCAGATCATTGCCGACTTAACAGATGCAGCCAGTAAGCTTCCCAAAAAATACACAGGAGCAGATGTAGGACGGGCCACGGAAGGGGCTGCCAGAACGATGCTGGCGGAAGTGTATCTGACCCGTAAAAAAACAACGGAAGCGCTTACGGAACTGAGAAAAGTGGAAGCGATCGGCTACCAGCTGCTGCCCAGCTATGCTGCCATTTTTGACCCGGCCAATAAAAACAATGCAGAATCTATTTTTGAGATCCAGTACCTGGGGTCAGATCCGCAGCTCTCCAGCACATTCATGTACCAGTTTGCGCCATGGACTTCGGGAAGCGCCGTCACAAAAGATCCCAAAACTACTTCCAATCCGGGTGGATGGAATATTCCAACGCAGGATCTCATCGATGCGTATGACAGTACCGACCTGCGCAAAAACATTTCCATCGGCACTGATTTTATTTCCATGAATCCGTCAGACCCGCTCAAGGGGAAAATGATCCCTTATATTAAAAAATACAACCACGCCCCTGCCGACATTGGCAGAACCAACGACAATTTTCCGGTATATCGTTATGCCGATGTGTTGTTGATGATTGCCGAATGCCTCAATGAATCGGGCGACCAGGCATCTTCCCTAACCTACCTGAACCAGGTGCATGCACATTCGAGAACAGGATTATTGCCCCTTGCGGTGATCGACCAGGCAACACTGCGCGACCTGATTTTCAAAGAACGGCAGGTTGAGCTGGCTTTTGAAAACCATCGCTGGTATGATCTTGTTCGTTCAGGAAAAGCGGTAGCAGTCATGAATGCAAACGGTGCGAGGGAAAAACTGCTGAAACCCACGCAACCTTATCCTATCGGTTCCTATAACGTCAATCCGAATAAGTTGCTGTTGCTGATCCCACAAAAAGAAGTAACGCTCGATAACCTCGCACAGAATCCGCAATAAAAAATAAAACAGTAACCGATGAAAAAGCTGATTATATTTTCTGCCGCTTCCCTTTTATCAATCACTGGTTTTTCCCAAACAAAAAAAAACGATGGTTTACTGGAAGGGTTTATAGCACCCCCCAATGCTGCAAAGCCTCGCGTATGGTGGCATTGGATGAATGGTAACATTACCAAAGATGGCATTGCCAAGGACCTTTTATGGATGTACCGCTCTGGCATTGGCGGGTTTCAGAATTTTGACGCATCGTTGAATACACCGCAAATAGTGGAGAAGCGATTGAGTTATATGACACCAGAATGGAAAGATGCATTTCATTTTACTGCAAAGCTCGCAGATTCACTGCATCTGGAAATGGCCATCGCCGGCTCTCCCGGCTGGAGTGAAAGTGGTGGTCCTTGGGTGCCTGCTAAAGACGGCATGAAAAAACTGGTGTGGAACGAGATACGGATAAAGGGCGGTGAGCCTTTTACCGGTAGCCTGCCAAAGCCTCCGGCTACTACCGGCGATTTTCAGAATATACCGGTTCAACCGGCTTTTGGTGCTACCGGTCAAGCAGTAACGCCTCCGCAGTATTACAAAGATATTTCAGTCATCGCCTATCGCCTATCGGCAGCAGATCTGTCTATGCAGGAACTGCATCCCGGAGTCAGTTCCAGCGGCGGGAATTTTACCCTGGAACAATTAACAGATGGAGACCTGGCCAGGACCAGCCTTTTACCAGCCGATTCCGCAAGTGGATTTGCCTGGATTCAATATGCATTTGCGGAACCCCAGACCATCAAAGCCATTACCGTCGTTGGTGGTGGCAGCAGAAGGGTTTTTGGGATGGCCGGCACATCTGAAGACCGCAGCCTGGAAGCGAGTGATGACGGTACCAACTTTCACCGGATTGCGTTTATTCCACTGAGCGTTGTTGCGCAACAAACGATTACCATTCCGGCCACAACTGCCAGGTATTTTCGTGTAACGTTTAAAAACCCTCCTGCTCCTATGAACTATGGAAGTTTGAGCGGGACTGCCACCAAGCTGCCCAAGGGAACTGAAGTTGCAGAAATTGTATTGCATCCTGTTACGCGCATCAATCACTTTGAAGAAAAAGCCGGTTTTGCCACCACCACCAATCTCAGTCAGCATGCAACGCCGGCTACAACTGATGCTATAGCTACGGCAGACGTCATAGATATAACCGGCAAGATGAATGCCGATGGCACGCTCAACTGGACGCCTCCAGCAGGTAATTGGAAGATCGTACGTTTTGGTTATTCACTTACCGGTAAACAAAACCATCCTGCTTCACCCGAAGCCACAGGTTTGGAAGTAGATAAACTGGATGCTGTTGCCATCAAAGCTTATTTTGAAACCTACCTGGACCAATACAAGAGTGCCACCCGGGGTTTGATGGGGGCCAGGGGTTTACAATACATGGTTACCGATAGTTACGAGGCGGGACAAAACAACTGGACGCCAGGAATGGTGCAGGAATTCCAGCACAGGCGCGGCTACAGCTTGTTGCCCTGGATGCCGGTTCTAACCGGAACCATCATAAAAAGCGCTGAAGAAAGTGAAAAATTCTTGTGGGACTTCCGTAAAACAATTGGCGAACTGATAGCAGAGAATCACTACGACCAGCTTACCGGTATCCTGGCTAAATATGGTATGCAGCGTTATACCGAATCGCACGAGAACGGCCGTGTATATATTGTTGATGGCATGGATGTGAAACGCAAAGCTGCTATACCCATGTCGGCTATGTGGACATCATCAGGCTCTACCCAAACTATGGCACAAGCCGATATCCGCGAATCGGCATCCGTAGCACATATCTATGGCCAGAACCTGGTAGCAGCTGAATCGCTGACGGCAGGTGGTTTTTCAAACAATGCCTGGTCTTACTCTCCTGAAAATTTAAAACCAACGGCCGATCTGGAATTGGCCAGCGGCCTCAACCGTTTTGTGATCCACACTTCTGTTCACCAACCGGTGGATGATAAAATTCCCGGCCTGGGCCTGGGCCCTTTTGGTCAGTGGTTTACCCGTCATGAAACCTGGGCAGGTCAGGCGAAAGCATGGACAGACTACCTGGCCCGGAGCAGCTACCTGCTGCAGCAAGGTAAGTTTATAGCCGATGTGGTTTACTTCTATGGCGAAGACAACAACATCACTTCCCTGTTCGGAGCAAAACTGCCCGATGTTCCGGAAGGCTATAACTATGACTTTATCAATGCCCATGCGCTGATCAATTTGTTATCGGTAAAAGAAGGAAAGCTGGTAACACCATCAGGTATGCACTATCAGGTATTGATGCTGGACAGCAATGCAAAAAAAATGTCACTACCTGTTTTGCGTAAGATAAAGGAACTGGTTAAAGAGGGTGCCACCATTGCGGGTGTTAAGCCGGAAACAGCAGCAGGGTTGAGCGACGATCAAGCCGAATTCGAGCGTATTGTAAATGAAATATGGGGTACTGCCAACGAAAAAGTAATGACAGGTAAAACGTTGGGTGAAGCCTTGCTTTCATTAAAGGTGATGCCCGATTTTACTTACAGTAAACCGGAAGCGGAGACCAAACTTTTGTATGTACACAGAAAACTGGCAGATCGTGATGTGTATTGGGTAAACAACCGTCAGAACGATGCAAAAAATATTGCAGCAACATTTCGTATTGCTGGCAAACTGCCACAGGTATGGCATCCTGAAACCGGTAAAACGGAACCGGTCTCTTACAGCATCGAGCATGAGTTTACCAAAGTGGCACTGCACCTGCAGCCTAACGATGCCGTATTTGTGGTATTCAAAGACAAAGCGCCTGCCGCTTCATTTACATTGCCTGCAGCAACAGAAAACAAGCTGGCAACTCTAGACGGGGAATGGACCATCAATTTCCAAAAAGATCGTGGTGCACCTGCTTCCATTACCGTAAATGAACTGTTGTCATGGGCAGAAAATAAGGAGGAAAGCATCAAATATTTTTCCGGCACAGGCACTTATCTGAAAACAATTACCGCCGATAAGAACTGGTTTGCAAAAGATGCAAAACTTTGGTTGGATTTGGGAGATGTCAAAAATCTTGCAGAAGTAATTGTAAATGGTAAATCACTGGGTATTGTTTGGAAGAAACCTTTCAGGGTAGATGTAACCCATGCATTGAAACCCGGTGAAAATATATTGCAGGTAAAAGTTACCAATCTTTGGGTAAACCGTTTGATCGGCGATCTGCAGCCGGGCATCCAAAAGAAATACACGTATACCACTATGCCCTTTTATAAGGCAAGTTCCTCTTTGCTGCCGTCAGGCTTATTGGGACCCGTGCAGGTTTTATCGGTGCAGTAACATGTGAAAAATGAACAATCAGGTAGAGGTATTATCTAAAACTTATAGCATGAACACGAACATAGAAACAGAAAAATTCAAGCACGTAAGCTATTTATGGAATGAGGCAGAAGCCGCAGTTTTGGCGGGAGATGAAGTGGCTTTACTGGTGTACCGTTCCAACCTGTTGGGAGCTGATCTGCGACTGACCAATTACGGCGGTGGCAATACATCCTGTAAAGACATGGCCGAAGATCCGCTTACCGGTGATGAAGCGGAAGTGATGTGGGTGAAGGGCTCCGGCGGCGACCTGGGTACGATGAAAAGAAGCGGGCTGGCTGCGTTGTATGTAGACCGGCTGCGTAACCTCAAAAGCCGTTACCGTGGTATTGCCTGTGAAGATGAGATGGTAGGGTTGTTCAACCATTGTATTTACGATCTGGCTTCGAAAACGCCGTCCATCGATACACCGCTGCATGGTTTCCTTCCTTTCAAACACATCGATCACCTCCATCCCGATGCGGCTATCGCTATCGCCGCGTCCGAAGACGGAGAAAAAATTACAGAAGAATTGTTTCAGGGCAGCATTGGCTGGGTGAACTGGCAGAAGCCGGGCTTCGACCTGGGCCTGCAGCTGAAAGCCTGTCTGGATGCCAATCCCGGTATCCGTGGCATCATGCTGGGATCGCATGGACTTTTTACCTGGGGTGATACAGCGTATGCCTGTTACCTGAATACGTTGGAAGTGATCGAACGCTGCGCGCAATACCTGGAAGACCATGACGGTAAGAAAGGACCTGTTTTCGGCGGCGCTGTTGTGCAATCACAGACGCAGCCTGAAAGGTTGCAGCAGGCAGCTAAACTGGCTCCCATATTGCGTGGTTTCTGTTCATCACATACCAGAATGATCGGCCATTTTACCGATGATGAACGTGTATTGCAATTCATCAATTCAAAAGACCTGCACCGGCTGGCACCCATGGGTACCAGTTGTCCCGATCATTTCCTGCGAACCAAAATATCGCCGCTGGTGCTGAACCTGGCGCCGGATGAAGATCTTACAGATACTGTTCGTATCAAAGAAAAGATAACGCCGTTGTTTGTTGCTTACAGGCAAATGTATGCCGACTATTACAACAACTGCAGGCATCCGGACAGTCCCGCCATACGTGATCCCAACCCCGTTGTGCTCCTGTATCCTGGTATTGGCATGTTCACATTTGCCAAAGACAAACAAACGGCAAGGGTTGCCGCAGAATTTTATATCAATGCCATCAATGTGATGCGCGGAGCGGAAGCCATTTCGGCTTATACTTCCCTGCCCAGGCAGGAAGCGTTCAATATTGAATATTGGTTGCTGGAAGAAGCCAAGCTGCAACGCATGCCCAGGCCTAAGGCTTTGAGTGGCAGGGTGGCGTTGGTTACCGGCAGCGCGGGTGGCATTGGCAAAGCCATCGCCAGGAAATTTGCCGAAGAAGGCGCCTGTGTGATACTGAATGATAATCATGCAGCGCGGCTGGAAGAAGCCAGGCAGGAGTTTACAGTTTTGTTCGGGAAAGATATGTTCGCTGCAGGCGTACTGGATGTAACCAACGGCAATACGATCAATCAGGCTTTTGCGATGGCCATACTGGCATTTGGAGGTGTAGATATTATAGTGAATAATGCCGGATTGTCTATTTCTAAATCGTTGCAAGACCATACCGAGCAGGACTGGGATTTGCTGTATGATGTATTGGTAAAGGGGCAGTTCCAGGTTACGCAGCGAGGGGTGGCCATCATGCGCCAGCAGGGTTTTGGCGGAGACGTGCTCAACATTGTGAGTAAAAATGCGCTGGTAAGCGGGCCCAATAACGCCGGTTACGGCTCTGCCAAAGCGGCTCAACTGCATTTGTCAAGACTCAACGCAGCCGAATTGGGTGCCGATAAGATCAGGGTGAACGCAGTGAACCCCGATGCTGTTATTTCGGGAAGCAATATCTGGAGCGGCGGATGGGCCGAAGGAAGGGCCAAAACCTATGGTGTTACGATAGAAGAGCTGCCGGCATATTATGCCAAACGCACCCTGCTGCAGGAAGTCATTATGCCCGAAGATGTGGCCAATGCCTGCTTCACGTTTGTAGGAGGATTGCTCAATAAATCTACCGGCAATATACTCAGCGTAGACGGGGGCATTGCCCCGGCATTTGTGCGGTAAAAAAACAAATATTATTCGGTTACAGAGGAAATGAAAGGTTGATGAAGGTTGGATTGTTCATACCATGTTATATAGATCAGTTGTATCCGCAGGTAGGCATTGCCACACTGCAGTTGCTGGAGAGATTACAATGCGAAGTGCTGTATCCGTTGAACCAGACCTGCTGCGGCCAGCCCATGGCCAACAGCGGGTTTGCTTCTTTGAGCAAGGGTTGTGATGAAAATTTCGTGACAAATTTTGCAGGTTGCGATTATATAGTAGCTCCGTCGGGCAGTTGCGTACTGCATGTAAAAGAGCACCTTGTTAGCCGCAAAGCGCAACGTGCAGCCAGTCATATACGGGAACATATTTATGAACTGGTGGAATTTCTTACCGATGTGTTGCGGGTAGATACTATAGAGGCCAGCTTCCCCCACACCGTAGGATTACACAACAGTTGCCACGGACAGCGTGGCCTGCATCTCTCGTCGATGACAGAGCAGGGAACACCTGTTTTCTCCAAGCCGGTTCGGTTGCTGAATATGGTAAAAGGATTGCAGTTGCGAAGCCCGGATAGAAGCGATGAGTGCTGTGGCTTCGGAGGCACTTTTTGTGTATTTGAAGAAGCGGTGAGTGTGAAAATGGGGAAAGACAGGATACGTGAACACGAGTACAACCAGGTAAGCTATATCACAGGAGGCGACGTAAGCTGCCTCATGCACCTCGAAGGAATACTCAGGCGCAAAGGCAGTGGTATTAAGGTCATTCACATTGCGGAAATTCTCAACAGCGGTCATGACAACAGATAGGATGCCGAGAGAAAAACATGCTGTTTTAGCAGAAAAGTTCATTGCCAACGAGCAGCGTACCGACTGGCACGATCAAACACTGTGGATGGTTCGGCAAAAGCGCGACAGGGCTGCGCATGGTCTTCCCGAATGGGAGCAGTTGCGCGAATGGGCTTCTGCCATCAAAGCGCATACCCTCTCGCAACTGGAGCAGTACCTGCTTGAATTTGAGGAAAGAGCCATCGCCAATGGCATCCGCGTGCACTGGGCAGCTGATGCGGCTGAACACAACCGCATCGTACATGGTATCATCAGCCAACACAGTGCAACGCATATTGTAAAGAGCAAGAGCATGCTCACCGAAGAGTGCCATCTCAATGAATATTTATTACAACAGGGAATAACGGTGGTGGATACCGATCTGGGCGAACGCATTGTTCAGTTAAGAAAAGAGTCACCCAGCCATATTGTATTGCCGGCGATACACCTGAAGAAAGAAGAGGTGAGCCATACTTTCCATGAACACCTGCAAACCAAAAAAGGGAATTACGATCCACAATATCTTACTGCCGCGGCCAGGGAGCACCTGCGTGAAAAATTCATCGATGCCGAAGTGGCTATCACCGGTGTGAATTTTGCCGTAGCCGAGACCGGCGGTTTTGTGGTATGTACGAACGAGGGGAATGCCGATATGGGAGTACATGCAGCTCCGGTGCACATCGCTTGCATGGGTTTTGAAAAGATCATTCCCAAAGCACAGCACCTTTCGGTGTTTTTGCGCCTGCTGGCGCGGAGTGCCACTGGCCAACCCATCACTACTTATTCCAGTTATTATTCCAGACCCCGGACGGGCCAGGTCATGCACCTGGTGATTGTAGACAACGGCCGTAGCCGCCAATTAGGTCGCAGTGATTTCCGGAATTCACTCAAATGCATCCGCTGCGCCGCCTGTTTCAATACCTGTCCGGTGTACCGCAGAAGCGGCGGACATAGCTATCATACGGCGGTGGCGGGTCCCATCGGCTCTATCCTCAACCCCAATACCGACCTCAAAGTCCATGCAGATCTGCCTTTTGCTTCTACGCTCTGCGGCTCCTGCAGCAATGTATGTCCAGTTAAAATTGACATCCACGAGCAGTTATGGAAATGGCGACAGGTGGTTGCAGCAGAGGGATATGTATCAGGCGGTAAAAAAATGGGTATGAAAGGAATGGCCCTGCTGTTCGCACATCCTGTACTTTATCGTATAGCGGGCGGCATGGGCCGGTGGGTGATGCATAAACTGCCCGGACTGCTCCATCGTCGATACAATCCCTGGTACAAGCAAAGAGAAATGCCTGCCCCTCCGGCAAAAAGCTTTCGTAACTGGTACCTGCAACAGAAGAAAACACCATGAGTGCGAGAGAAAAAATATTGAATGCCATCGCTTCCAGCCAACCTTCACCGGTTGCAATACCTGCAATAGATAAGAGGGTGCTCATCCACTATTCCGATGTGCTGGTGCAGTTCAAACAATCGCTGCAAAACATCGGAGCCACTATTGTAGAGGCAGATCATGTTAGCCGGGTACGCGAGGCGCTGGAAACAATGCGGTTATCGGAACATTTCATCCTCAATGGCGTTGCGGCCATCGGCGAAACTGATGCGCTACTGGCTCAAACCCTTACCGCCCCTGGGTTGAATGTATTATACCAGGCCTGGCTGCCGGGAACACTGGGTGTGGCGGAAAACGGTGCTATATGGCTGGAAGACCGGCATCTGCCACATCGCTTGCTGCCGTTTATCTGCGAGCACCTGGTATTGGTGCTGGAGCGAAGTGCCATTGTTCCTACCCTTCACCAGGCCATGGAAAGAATATCCTTGCATACAAATGGTTTTGGAGTATTCATTGCAGGGCCGTCTAAAACAGCAGATATCGAACAGTCGCTGGTGATTGGTGCGCACGGGGCAAGGCAACTGACGGTATATCTCTTGTAGACACGAGCCAGTTTTCAAGTAGAACTTTGCCAGAGCTGTTGCTGCCATTGGTAGCAGAAAAGACCTGTTTCGTCGCAGAAAGGGCCGGACTGCCTGCCGGGTGTGCAATAAATGGCTACTTTGCTGCCATGAAAAAGCCATGGTACCAGCAAAAATGGGCGGTGTTCTCTCTCCACGTGATTACCTGGCTATTCTTATTTTCTCTGCCGTACCTCCTGCGTTCTTCCTATAAAAACGAAGGGGCGAAAAAACCGGTAGACGAACCCGGGACCTTCTTTCTTTTTGGCCTCATTATGAATGTCCTTTGGGTATCGGTTTTTTATTTCAATGCTTTCTGGCTGGTGCCGCGTTTTATTTACAGGAAACGTTACTGGTGGTTTGCATTTGCGCAATTGCTGTTGTTGTTCTTACTGCTGTTCACCAGCGCTTCGCTGTTCCGCCTGCTGGTTAGCACCAAGGTTTTCAGTGTGGGACCACACCTGCTGGTCAATTTTTTCATTTACCTGCTCATTTTCTCCGGCAGTACCACTTATCGTATGGTGAGTGATAAAATTGGAGAAGACAGGCGCCTGTCTGAAAAAGAAAACGAGAACCTGAAAACAGAGCTGGCTTTGCTGCGTTCGCAGGTGAGTCCGCATTTCATGTTCAACGTACTGAACAATATGGTGGCGTTGGCCCGAAAAAAATCAGACCTGCTCGAGCCCTCGCTGATCAAACTATCCTCGCTCATGCGTTATATGTTGTATGAAGCTGATGAAGAAAAAGTATCGCTCGATAAAGAAATAGAATACCTGCAGAGTTATATCGACCTGCAGCGGCAGCGCTTTGGCAATAAAGTAAGGGTTCAGGTAGACCTGCAGGCCGATAATGAGCATTACCAGATAGAGCCCATGCTGTTGATACCCTTTGTGGAAAACGCTTTCAAGCACGGTACCACGTTGCTCGAAGACCCGATGATCAACATCAACCTGCAGGCAGAAAAGAACCTGCTGAACTTTTCCGTTGAGAATCGCTACAATGGAATGACTGTTGAAGAGAAAGACAAAACTTCAGGCATCGGCCTCGCCAACGTAAAAAGAAGGCTGCAGTTGTTGTACAATGATGCCTATAAGCTCAATATTTCCAACCACGATCACCTGTTTACCATTACCCTGCAAATACAACTTTCCTGATGTTAAAATGCATAGCCATAGACGATGAGCCGCTGGCGCTGGAACTGCTGGTAGATAATATTGGCAAAGTGCCTTTCCTGCAATTGGTGGCAGCCTGCGACGATCCCATCAAAGCGCTGCAACTGTTGCAGACAGAAGAGATCGACCTGGTGTTTGTAGATATCCAGATGCCCGGCCTCACAGGGTTGCAACTCATCCAGAGCCTCACCAGGAAACCCATGTTCATTCTCATTACTGCATATGATAAATATGCGTTGGAAGGTTTTAACCTCGATGTGATCGATTATCTCGTGAAACCCGTTTCACTCGACCGCTTCATCAAGGCCTGTAACAAGGCACAGGAATGGCACCAGTTGAAACATACCGGGCCGGTACAACAGGCAACTGCCACAGATTTTTTCTTTATCAAAGCCGATTACAGCCTGGTGAAAGTTGCGTATGCAGATGTGATATGGGTAGAGGGACTGAAAGATTATGTGGCCATCCACCTGCAAAGTACTGCCAAACCGCTGATAGCGAGGGTGAGCATGAAATCTGTTGAAGAACAGTTACCCCCGCCGCTCTTTCTTCGTATCCATAAGTCCTACCTGGTCTCCACCCGTTATATTACGTCGGTGCGCAAACATGCCGTGTTCATTGGAACCCGGGAGCTGCCTGTTGGCGATGCTTACCGGGATGCACTGGCGGCGCTGACCGGAAAAGCGCTTTGAGCATGTCCGTTGGTATGGCATTCGGCCGTTTCGTCGCAATATTTTAGCCACTCATCTCATTTACGGGATGCCGCCTCTTACCGCAAGATATTTTTGTGCAAGCAAATGATAATGATATGAAAAAGTACCTGTACACATCTTTATTAGCCCTCTGTATGGCGTTTATGGCCGGCGCCCAAACGAAAGGCCCTATGAATGCCAATATCGGTCATGTATATGGTAAAGTGGTAGACAGCACCGGCAAAGGCATCAGCGATGTGTCGGTTGTGATTACCAGGAGTGCTTACGACAGCGTTTCCAAAAAGAAGAAAGATTTGCCAGTAAAGGCTTTCATCACGAAGGCCAGTGGTGAATTCAATTTCGAGGAGTTGTCTGTTTTTATGCCCCTGCAATTGAAGATTGCCGCTACCGGTTATAAGCCTTATAAGCAAATGCTCAGTTTTCAGATGAAAATGCCTGCCGGCGGAGGCGCAGGCGCGGCGGGCCAGGGCCAATCGGGCGGCAACGCCATGGCGGGGTTGAGCGCAGCGCTCAACGCATTCGACAAAGACCTGGGCAATATCAAGCTCACAACAGACGTAACACAATTGCAAACCGTAACGGTTACCACTACTGCCAAGCCTTTGCTGAGAATGGATATTGATAAAAAAGTATTCAATGTAGAGAAGAACCTGGTGAGCAGTGGTGGAACGGCTGTGGATGTAATGCGCAACGTACCTTCCTTGCAGGTAGACATCGACGGAAATGTGAAGCTGCGCAATGCTGCTCCGCAGATCTATGTAGATGGCCGTCCCACTACACTTTCGCTCGACCAGATTCCGGCCGATGCCATTGAAAGTGTGGAAGTGATCACCAACCCTTCTGCCAAATACGACGCTTCAGGCGGTACTGCAGGCATCCTCAACATCGTGCTCAAGAAAAATAAAAAAACGGGTTATAATGGAAACCTGATGGCAGGAGTGGACAGTCGCGGTGGTTTTAACGGAGGCGGTAACCTCAGCCTTCGCCAAAACAAATTCAACATCTCGTTGGCTACCATGACCAACCAGATGCGCAATCATACCAGCGGTACTACCAACCGCCTCAACTACGGCGATACACTCACACACGTATTGCAGCAGAACGACAACAAAACAAAGGGAGGTTTTCTTTTCGGCAGGCTGGGTGTGGATTATTTTGTTACCAACCGTACTACCATATCACTGGCAGGTATCAAAGTACATGGTAAGTTCAAGCCCGGAGAAACCATCGATATTCAAACCGATACTTTATTGAACGGCGGCAAACTGAGCGGATTAAGCCGGCGCGCCACCACGGGCGACCGTGAGTTCAATGCCAGCGGTTTGCAGTTCGGTATCAAACACAATTTCCCCAAGGCTGGTGAAGAACTCACTGCCGACATGAACTATTTCTCAGGTAAGAACGAAGGTAATTCCCTGTACACTACGCAGTATTACCAGGGCAATACCGTAGCTGGCACACAATTGCAGCAGGTAGTGAGTGATGGAAACAACCGGTTCATGACCATACAGACCGATTATGTGAAGCCCTTCAATGATCAAACAAAACTGGAGACCGGACTTCGGGCGCAGTTGAATCACCTGGTCAATAACAACGAAACCTTTTTGCAAAGACCGGGTTCGCCGGATATGGTTAAACTGGGTTCTGCCACCAACAATTATCAGAACGACAACAATGTATATGCAGCGTATGTTTCGGTAACCAGCAAGATCAAGAATTTCGGTTACCAGGTGGGTTTGCGTGCAGAGCGTTCCGATTATACCGGCGAGCTTACCAATACGGGCGAGCAGTTCAGCAACAAGTATCCCATCAGCCTGTTCCCTTCATTGTTCCTGAGCCAAAAGCTGAAGAAGCAGCAAGAGTTGCAGTTGAGCATCACCAGGCGTATTAACCGGCCGAATTTTTTCCAGCTCATACCTTATGTAGATTATACAGACAGCCTGAACATTACCAGGGGTAACCCGGCGCTTACACCGGAATTCACCTACTCGGGTGAAATGTCTTACGGCAAAACTTTCAAGGGTAACAACAGTCTCCTGTTTTCGGTATATTACAAATACACCGATCACCTGATTACACGTTTTCTTGATAAATCTACGAACCCGCTTACCGGTAAGCAAGACCTGATCAATACATTCATCAATGCAAACTCGGCTTATTCTGCGGGAGCAGAACTTACTTCCGTGAACAGCGTAACCAAGTTCTGGGACCTTACCACTAATGTGAACCTGTACAATTCAAAGATCAATACCACTAATATAGGCAACAGCCAGGATGCTTTGTGGAGCTGGTTCGGTAAACTAAACAGTACATTCAAACTGCCTTCAAATGTGAGCATACAGCTTACGGCCGATTACCAGTCTAAAACCAACCTGCCCGTGAACAATGGTCCTGGTGGTTTCGGTCCGCCCATGCAACAGGCACAATCGGCTTCACAAGGATATGTAAGACCTTTCTGGGGCATGGATCTTGCGGTGAAGAAGAGTTTCCTGAAGAACAATGCAGCTACGGTTACTTTGTCTGTGAATGATATTTTCCGCACGCGTAAATCGGACCAGCATTCAGAGAGCGCTTATTTCTCACAGGATTATTATCGATTGAACAACCCGCAGATGGTGAGATTGAATTTCACTTACCGTTTTGGCAAGATGGACCTGTCGCTCTTCAAGCGCCAGAATACCAAGAACCAGGGCGGTGGCATGGAAGGAGTGAACATGCAATAGTTCCTGTTTTCGACTCACTAAAAATAAACGTATCTTTAGCAAATACAGGGCTGGTTATGTAAGTAACCGGCCCTGCATTAATTATTGTTGAACGTTTAAACAGTTACGTCATTGACAGAAGAGATCAACCAGCCGTTTCCCCACGCATATCATAATATTGTTGTGGCTACGCAATCATCGGGGTTTACCATGGCATCCGATGTGTTAACTTGTTCATTGTTGAGAACCCTCGCTGCTTCCAGGCCATCGGGTAAATTGCTGGAATTAGGAACAGGTACGGGTCTATCTACTTCATGGATACTCGACGGGATGGATTTGGCAGCTACATTGGTTTCCATAGACAACGACCCTTCTTTTTTGAAGATCGCCAAAGAAAATCTTGAACCTGATGATCGCCTGAACCTGGTAGAGGCCGATGGCGGCGAATGGATAGCAAGCAATAAACATCAACGGTTTGATTTTATTTTTGCGGATACCTGGCATGGGAAATACCTGCTCCTCAACGAAGTATTGACGATGCTGAACAAAGGAGGTCTCTATATCATAGACGATATGTTACCGCAAGCCAATTGGCCGGAGGGGCACCAGGATAAAGCAACAAAACTGATCGCATGCCTTGAAGCAAGAGAAGACCTGGTAGTGACAAAACAAGCCTGGGCAAGCGGGATCATTATTGCAGTGAAAAAATAGATCATCACAACTGTGAGCGTAAAAGACCAATTTCTGAACAGCGTTTGATCTGTCAAGAATATGGAAGCTGGCTACACATAACCTGCTTCCATTAGATGATAAGGGTAATGTTGTTTTTTTAAATGCCTTTCTTTTAAGAATACAATTATAAGGGCTTCTTCGGCAGGAAATCCTGTGGGCTGCATTTCAATATTTTCGCAATATCGTTGAGGTGCTTAAGATTGTAATGTGAAGGGTAATTAGGACTTTCAACCTTGCCAATAAAGCCAACGGACATATCCAGGGCATAAGCAAGATCGGCCTGAGACATTCCCAGTTCGAGTCTTTTTGCTTTGACCCGCTCGATCGCATAGTGATCGATCTTGGTTTTTTCCACTTGCTTATTGGGCATTGTCCAAAAGTGGACAAATCTTTCTCCCTGAACAATCACCTATAGGAGAGTTTTTGATTGTACACATGATATAATACCCGCATCTGGAAGAAAAACAGATTATTTCTTACTAATCAAAGCTTCTTTTACCATTTCTTTTTTAAGCCTGGATACCGGAATGCGTGTACCATCTGTTAACAACAATTCAAGCACGTTGTCGTCTTTCAATAAACTTCGAATGAATTTTCGGCTGATGAGATGGGATTGGTGACACCGAATGAACTGGTAGTCTTTTAACATTTCATCAAATTCGTAAATGCCTTTGGATACCAGGAGCTTTTCGCCGGATTGAAGGTAAAAATTAGTATAATTATTGACAGACTCGCAACGGATTATTTCATCCGGATTCACCAGCCTGATTTCTTTCAGCAACGGAAGGGCAATGCGGTGTTCTTTCTGTGGATTATTGAGTAAAGAAAACAAGTTCATAATTTGTTCCTGTGTTTGTCTCTTTTGGTGTCTTGATACCGCTTTTAAAAGTGCCAGGGAAACCTCCTCTGATTTCACGGGTTTCATCAGGTAGTCCAAAGCAGCGAACTTAATTGCCTGAATGCCATACTGATCGTGACCAGTTACAAAAATGACATCAAAGTCATAGTCGCTGATTGCTGACAACAGATCGAATCCTGATTTGCCTGGCATCTGAATGTCAAGAAAAACGAGATCAGGATGAGCAGCGGCGATTAATGATAGCCCCTGCTCTGCATTGAATGCTTCCCCAACAATATTTACCCGGCTGGCATGTTCAGTTAACAAGCCCCGCAGGTGTGTGATGTTTTTTCTTTCGTCATCTATGATTACAGCTCGTATCATTAGACCAACCAGTTTTTAAAAAAGAAACGGACGGACGTTCCGCTATCAGCATGAACCAGGTTATATGTAATCTTTTCTTTTTTGTACAGTTTTTTTAAATAGGCGATTCGTTCTTTCGTGAATAGAATACCATACCCGGATTTTTGTTTGTCAGAAGGATAAAATCTTTTTCCATTGTCTTGTATGTCAATTTCAAGACTATTTCCCCTTCTGCCAATGACAATGATGATATTACCAGCATTACCCATTCCTGCCACGCCATGTTTCACTGCGTTTTCAACAGATGGCTGCAACAACATGGGAGGAAATTCTATGGCCTGCAGATTAAGGGCAGGATCAATGATGATATTGTATTGGAACTCGAAACGAAGTTGTTCAATCCGGATGTATTTTTCGAGTATATCAATCTCCTGCGATAAGCTAATCAATAAATGGCCGCTATTTTTGAGGGTTGCCCTCATAATGTCGGCAAAAGAAGACAGGTATTCATTTGCTTTTCGGTTTTCTTTGTTTGTAATCAGCCCTTCAATGGAATTCAGTGCATTGAATACAAAATGCGGGTTTAATTGGCTTTGCACGGTTTTTAACTGGGAAAGCGCCTGTTTTAATTTTTGTCTTTCTTTTCTTAATCTGAGTTGATACAAAGAATAAGTAGCTCCCAACAGCGTTGTCACGGATGAGGCAAGGATCAGGCTTTTGGCTATTGATGTTTGATACCAGAAAGGCAGTGCGATTACGTGGTAACTACTATGTATATCGGCGCCGGCATATTTGATATCCAATTGGTATTGCTGACCGGCCTTGATCTGCGGAAGCGCTATCAGGTGACCGGTCAATATCCAATCGCTGTGATTCCTGTCTTTGACATTCTTGACCCTATAAAAAATACAGGAATCTTTGTTCAGCGAGCGCTTATTAATGAGGAATTCAGGGTATTTCCCCGGGGTAACATTTATGGAAGTTGTTTGTAGACTGTTGAATCCGGGAATTATGTCTTTCCCTGATGCTACAGCTTTAGCGGTATGATGGTTGTCAACGGAGTTGTATAGTTGTTTACATCGATAGGCGCCGACAATGGGCATCAGCTGAGGCCGGTTAAAGATATGTTGCTGAATAATACTTGTCTTTGTTTTGAATCTGAACTGGATGGTCAGCTTCTCGGCTATTCTTAATACAGTATCAATCAATAATCCGCTATGCGGAAAAGCATTTCTTTCCTGATCTTTATAATGTAAGTTTTGCCATTTACTGACAGCAGATTGATTGATGAAATACCTGTATTCTATTTGAGCGATCCGTTCTTTTTTCAATGGGTTGCCGGTTTGAAAAAGATGATCACTTTGAACCATTTTTCCCCTTGGAGCCAATGCTATTCTAAGTCTGCCCGAAACTGTAATAAACGATTCTTTAGCCGATAATTCTCGTGAATAAATACCAGATTCAATCATGAGCGGTATTTCTGCAATGAACGTAATGATGTACCTCTTGCCTGACTGAGCATTCGCATTACATAGGTCAATGAAACCTGAAAACATGAAAACAAATAAGTAAAACTTTTTCATTCCCATACTTCTTTATCAATCCAATGTAATAATTATTTAATAACTATTCAATCACCTAGCGGATTATTGAAAAGCCATACCGAATTCACATCGGTTGCTTACCAATCACTGATGGGCCCTGATGGCGCTTTCTTATTTGAACAGTTTTGAGTGTAATTCAGATCACCTGCAGATTCATCATTCAAAACCATGTTTATGAAAACCTTATTCAACTTATTGTTTGTTTTGTCATTAGCCGCTGGTATAAATAATTCCCATGCGGCGGAAGTTTCTTATAAAAGGCCGTCTTTCTTTAAGGGCAACCGGGAAATGCACCGGGTTTTACAAGCTGCGCTGAACCGAGTATCGCCCGGTAGTAAGCTGGAGAGAATAGAGCAGATTACTTATGCGGGCACCCAGGAGAAAAGCTATGCATTTGTCTCCTACCGTTCTGATAAAGGGATCGGCAAAATGGTCATTCAAAAGCAATTACTCGCAGGCAATAAAGTTGCTTTTAGCAGTGTATACTGTGACGGTACGGGCTGTGATTGCCAGGTAACTACGGTTATTGGCAGTGATGGTGGGGTAAAAACGGGTTGCTCATGCAGTTCCTGCACGATGATGGTGAGTAACATCGCCACACCTTAATAGAAAACATGCATGCACAGGGGATACTGAAAACCTGTAGAAAAGAGTAAGTAATTGTTAAACATGCTTTGTATGTTTTAAAATCGAAGCATAAAAGCCTAGCTGATTTTGTATAAACACTTAAACAGCCGCAAGTATATTCCGGCTTATCGTTTAATCTAAGAATTTTTTCTGTTTTTTGAGATTATAAAAGCAGCCTGAATCATGAAAAAATCTAAAAAATTACTGGCGTTATTCGCTCTGGCATCTACAGTTGCTATTGCCATTCCTGCTATGTCTTTCAAAACAACAGCAGGCAAGAAAGTCGCAGCTACTATCTGGCGTTACAATTTGACCAATAATGAGAGCGATGCAGCTTTCAAAGCAAGCAACTATACCGATGTAACAAGTGAGCCATCACCACAATGCCCTACTCCGCCAACCGTACAGTTGCCATGTACTATTGAACTCAATTCACCAACCTCATTGCAGTCTTTCCTCGATGCTCAAAGTAATAGCATGAGCACACTGCTTTCGAAACCTGAGGTTACTTCTTACAAGGAAATAAAATGACAAAAACAAATTAAGGAATAGAGCGTTACGCTCTATTCCTTTTGATCCTTAAGATGCCTTTCTCATCATCTCGGATTTTGCTGCATACCCGTTGTGGCTATTACGTCCTCGGGTATTGCTACGGCATATCTCGGATCATTGGGGGGCAGTAAAAAGGTTTCTCCGTTGATAACCCGTTTAAGGGTGATGCCAGCCCCATCTTTGTTCAACCGCTTGATATCCATCCATCTCAATCCTCTGAATAAAAGTTCTTTTCTGCGTTCTGCCAGTATTTTCGAAACTGCATCGGTAGCATCAGTAGCCGTTAATGGAACATAGGTTCCCTTCTTCCACCTTTTTATAAGCAAATAATTCAGATCATTCATCGCTTCAATGGTTTTTCCAGCCCTTGCGTTGCATTCCGCTCTCATCAAATACACTTCGTCTGTAGCAATTCCTCCAAAAGGACCAGTGCTATAATGCCCTTTAAAGCCATATGTTCCATCATTGTTGCTTCTGAAAAATGCGGCTTTCCTAATGTCGTTGGGTTCGTAAGAGGCATATAGCATAGAATCCACAATAGCTTTAGGCCCCAGCATTTCAAACGATGATGCCAGGTTTTCAAAAACCACCTCTGTATTGAATTGTGGAATGGGAGCTGCAGCTCCAGCATTAATATCCTTATTATAATCCATCAGATCGTTTTTAATAGAGAGGCAAAGCGAAGCGTATTTAGCACAACTATCGTACTGCCGCATAGAAAGGTAAGTGCGCGCCAGTAAACCATAAGCTGCAGGCCTGGATGGTCTTACCACATGAACAGGAACTTCTGGCAGAAGAGGAATTGCTTCCATAAGATCTCTGATGATCTGATCATAGGTTTCCTTTACTGTAGAGCGAACGGAGGGCTTGTTAAAATCAGCGTCTAAGCGCAGCGGTATTCCCAGGTCGTTCGTTGCAGTACTTTTATCATAAGCCAGCGCCCATACAAAAGCTACTTGCTGAAAACATTTGGCTCTCCAAAAAAGCGCCTGCCCCTTTATGTTGCTCCATTGAAGCAGGTTATTTTGGCTGGTACTTATATTATGAATGTTATCCAGGACTGTATTGGCAATATTGATAAGCCTGTAAGAGTTGCCCCAATCACTATTAGAATATTCGTTTATTGGTTCAATCACATAATCTTTTTGCCAGGTATAGAGCCGCCTTTTGTATTCGTTAAAAGAAGCCCAACCGGCATCGGTAAGATAGAAGTTATCGGCACAGGATTCAGCAGTAGTAATATCTCGCTTGTTCACTTGTGTATAAGTGTTCAATAACGCCTGTAACTCTTCCAGTGTATTAGGAACTGCCAGTCTTTTATCGGGCTTGGCTTCTAAATACTTATTGCATGACCAGCCGGTACTACCGATGATAGCCCATAGTATGATGGCATATATGATTGGTCTTTTTATTGTTGTCATAATTGATCTTTTAACAAGTGTATTAATAGTTGATGCGAACCCCTGCCGTAAAAGAAATGGACGGTGGTGTGGCTGATTCAGAATAATCGGGATCTATGCCGTATTTATTTGCACTCCAAAGAATACCCAGGTTACTTGCATTACAGTATAACTGTATTTGCTTAAAAGGCAATTGCTTTATTTTCTGCTTATCCAGTTCATAGTTTATGGTAACGTATTGCAACCGTATATGGCTGGCATTGCTGATGGTAGCAGCAGATGCTTGATAAAAACCGTCCCTGGCAGATATGGCAGGGTATATTAAAGAAGGTATATCGGTTATTTTTTCATCTCCCGGGTATTGCCATCTTTTGGCAAAATCGGCATGCCCTATCCCGGAAGCGTACAAATTGTTGTAGGAAATGGTGTTTCTTCTGAAGTAATAGCCGAATTTGTACATCATTCTTACGGTTACCGACCAGTTTTTCCATGAAAAAGTATTGCCCATTGAACCATAAAATGTGGGCATAGCGCTGCCATGATATACCAGATCGTTGATAACAATGGTATTACCCATTAATGTATTATAGTCTTTACTTACCTGGCCTTTATAATACCCTTGCGGATCACCTGTGGCTGGGTCCAGCCCGGCCCATTGATAAGAAAAGAAGGAATATACCGGTGAGCCTTCCAGGCCCGATATTCCCGGCCTTGATCCATTGATGAAATTGCTTGCCCGTTTCGATGACAAATAATAACGGGTTATTTTATCGGTGTACCAGCTTAGGTTTAATTGTGTAACCCATTTGAATGTGCGATCAATGTTCAGGCTATTGCAATCAATATCTATCCCGTGTGCCTTCATAGAAGCTGCATTCTTTGTAATAGTACTGCCAATGCCGGTAGTATAATCTATAGGTGTATTTCCCATCAGGTCTATTCCCTGTTTTATAAAAAATTCCACGCTACCCGATACCCTGTTATTTTTTGATCTGACATCGATACCCATATTCAGGGTTCTTACTTTCTCCCATCTTAATTCCGGGTTGGCATATTGTTTAATAACAGCGGAGGGTGTTGCTGTGTATGGAGAATTGGATAAGTATGAAATAGTCGTAAGGGCCGGAATTTTTTGATTTACATTACCACTATAGCCGTAAGTAGCCCTCAATCGCAAGAAAGGCCATGTTGCAGCATGATAAAAGCGTTCTTTGTCAATCTGCCAGGCGATCCCGGCCGACCAGAGAGGCGTCCAACGGTTATTGGTTGTTACCCCAAATACGTTGGAAGCATCTTTACGGCCGCTGACAGAAACTGTATACTTATTCTTATAGGTGTATGCCCCATTCGTATAAACAGACACAAAGCGATTCAGCAAATCAGTGTAACTGGTGTAGTCAACGATATATGCTTTGTATCCTGTTATAAAGGTGGGGTATGGCGTAGCATAGTCTACCTGGGCAGTGTTAAGCGTATTATCGTTATAACCGTACGACCGGCCACTATTACCGGTAATATGCGCTTCTCTTACTTCACTGCCAGCTATTACCGATAAGCTGCTACTGCCCCATGTATGGCTATAGTTCAGTTGCGCGCGCAGGTTGTTCACTGTCATGGTTGAAGAAGACAGGTCAAGCATAGCGCCTCTCGGCACCCTGTAAATGTCGTTGGCGGCGGTATTTCCCAACTGGGTAAATTGGTTTACATAATTGCGTACGCTGTAACTCTGTTCACTACTCAACACGCTGTTGGCAGATGCTTCCTTTTCATACTGGTATTTTATGTCGAAAGAAAGGGCATTGTTAAACGAATAGCGTATGCCCAGGTTTACCAGTACATCCTGTGTTGAACCAGTTAAAGCCGTGTGTGAGTAATCGGTAAGAGGGTAATAATTCCAGTCGAGCAATCTGCCCCTGCCGGCCGTATCGAGGTAAGACTGCCTGTACGATTTTGCAACCGGTAAAGGGTTCCCGTTTGCATCGGCAAACGATGTATACGGAGGGAGGGCGCTGTTTGCCATAGATATGCTTCCGTAGGCGGGGCGCCCGCTGCCGGTGCGGGACTCAGCTAAATAAACACCTGCCGAAACCTGCAGGTTCTTTACGGGCGTCATTGTATGATTGAACCGAAGGCTGGCGCGCGAATAAGGCGCATACAATTCGCTGATGTTCTTATCGTAACCACCCGATACCAGCCAGGCTGAATTGGAGTTGCCGCTCTTTACGTTGAATGCATATTGTTGGTTTACGGCATTCCTGTAGAAATATTTGCTGAAATCGTTGCGCACATCTGCCTGCCTTAAAGCGTTGATACGGGCATTTGCTTCGTTTTCGCTAATGGCGTTTCTTCGTTGCTGAAACAGTATTTCATAAACAGGGCTAAAGGGCAGCTTGTTAATAGATGCGGTATCGGAAAATTTATATCCTTTGCTGAAAAGCATTCGTTCCACATCAATATAATCGCTGCTGTTTATTTGTTTCAGGTACCACAAATCCGGTTTGGTTATAATGGAAATACTGGTGTTCAGCTCGACCGAAATGGGCTGATTGAACTTTGACTTTTTGGTGGTGATTACAATAACCCCGTTACCCGCCCTTGCGCCCCAAATAGAAGCTGCAGCAGCATCTTTAAGCAGGGTAATACTTTCAACATCATTGGGGTTTATATTGCCAATATCTCCCTCGTAGGGAAATTGGTCTAAAACAATAAGGGGGCTTTTGTCTCCGGACAATGTGCTGAGCCCCCGGATCATCATCCCGACTCCAGTTTTCCTGTCAACCATTACACTGCTGGCTATAGCTTCTAACCGGCTCAACACGTCGGTAGAGGTTTGCTGGTTAAACAATTTGTTGTCTATCTGGGTAAATGAACCTGTAGCCCGCTCTTTGGGCACAGACTGGTAGCCGGTTTGCACAACCACTTCGGGTAGCTCTGTTGGAAGATTTTTAATTGACTTGTTACTCAACAGCCTTGCAATATTTTCCTCAGTTACAGGTTCTGAGCCAGTTATTGCTTTGATAACGCCATGGGCGTCTATCCAAACATAATGAGGAATTATTTTGTGTGGAAACAGGTGGTCTGCAATGGTATCGCCTATTACTACGGGAAGGCTGAAGGAAGGAAGGTCAACAGTAATGTTCTTAGTAAATGCATCGATCTTCTCCCTGTTGTCACCGGTATTTTTGGCGCATACCAATATTATCTGCAATTGATTGCTGTATTTTTTCTGTAAAGAATCGAGCAGCCCGAATTTCTTGTAACAGGCCGTACACCAAGTGGCCCAGAAATCTAATAGTAGCCCTTTTCCTTTATATGAAGCCGTATTTGATGATTGAATGTTACCCTTATCAAACACTTGTATAGCTATAGCAGGTAATGTATCTCCAATGCTTAGTACGCCGGTATTGGATTTAGAAGCGGGTAATTTCGATTGAGGGAAAGCGTATAGCATGGACAATACCATGGCCATTACGCCACAGAGATGTTTCATTGGCAGTTAGTTTTTAAATGAAGAAAGAATAATAAAGCGGGGGGAATGCAGAAAAGAACTAAACGGGCGCTTTTGGCTTACGCGCATAACAAGTACTCAGGATGTGCTGACCCTTATTATGCTGCGTAATACCAGGTTTGGTATTTACAAAAGCGATAGCGTATTTATACTCAATGTTCACTTTCCTATAGGTGATTGTTAGGAATAAATGTTTTGTCCATTTTTTGAATGCGAAAGCGCTGAAATGCAGTCCGCAAGATTTCCTCCCCCCTAAAGCCACTATAATACTAAAATGTAACTTGTAAGCAGGGTGTATTCTAACTCTAAGATAGGGTATTTTCTATTATTTTACTCATACTCAGAAATTTTTTTTCAATTCGTATATCTATTATACAAGGCGCCGGGTATCATAGTTGACCATAATAGAAACACGTACTTTAACAATGGGACTTATCTGTATCTCGAAGCAGTCGTTCTTACAATAAAAAATAATCAGGATGAAAGTGTACATATTTTTTTTGATTGACAGTAAGAGATGATTGTTGTTGTGTCAGAGATTACATTTTCATTTTTATCCTAACGCAATCGGTTGTGTGATTTATTACACTTACATCAATGTATAAAACAAGTCACTAGATTTGGTAATGCTAAGTTAATCTGACGGCGAACCATTGAATTTTCAGTGGTTTTAACTTTGCCTCCGATTAATCAAATCACTTAGGTGATATTGTTATGTGTAATGAGAAATACCTGCTTGAACAATTGATTGCCGGTGATGAAGCGGCATTTAAGCAGCTCTATTTTTTATACAGTGAAAGATTATACGGTAACTTATTAAAACTGCTTAAATCTGAATCGATAGCCCAGGAAATATTGCAGGATGTGTTCATGAAAATATGGGACCACCGGCAGCATATCGATACAGAAAAGTCTTTTCGCTCCTATCTTTTTCGCATTGCAGAGAACATGGTCTGCAACTTCTATAAAAAAGCTTCCCGCGAAAAAGCGCTGCTGCAACAACTGGTATCCAAATCTTCCGAAGAATACGCACACGTAGAAGAAACCCTTTTTTCCAAAGAACAAAAGAGTTTCCTGCATAACGCCATAGAATCCTTGCCGCCCCAGCGGAAGCAGGTGTTTGAGCTTTGTAAGGTAGAAGGCAAAAGTTACGATGAAGTCAGCGGCCTGCTGGGCATTTCCATCTCCACCATCAGCGACCATATTGTAAAAGCCAACCGCTTTCTCAGGGAATATTGTATCAAAAACAAAGAACTCATCATCCCTGCCTTGTTGGTTACCCTTTGGAGCTGTTAACAATAAGGAAACATACTTTTTTAATTTCCGGGCAGAGGGATTTTTCTCCAGGATTGTATTAGCTATAAAGCAAAATTTTGTCTCCAAACGAAAGACTGGAAGAATTGTTCGCCCGTTTCCTGAATAACGAATGCTCAAAGGAAGAAACCGAGTGGCTGATGAAGGAATTCGAAACAGGCAACGACCCCGAACTACTGAAAAGCCTGGTACAAAGGCAACTGGAATCCTTGCCCGACAGGGAATCGTACACTGCCGAAGTAAAACAAGTGTACCAAAGCTTGTCCGAACATATTCAGGCATCTGCCTCAAAGAAACAGCCAACCGGTAAAGTGGTGCCTGTTTTATGGAGAAGAATGGCTGTAGCCGCTTCTGTACTGGTGGCGGTAGCAATCGGTTATGGACTGTTCTTCAACAAACAAGGAAAAAACATCCATGAAAAAGGCCCGCTTGCTGTTAAAGATTTCAAACCGGGTGGCGATAAAGCGATACTTACATTGGCCGATGGATCTACCATCCTGCTCGACAGCGCCCACAACGGTACCCTGGGCCAGGAAGGCAATACCAAAATATTGAAGCTGAACAACGGTGAGCTGGCTTATAACACAGCCAGTGGCAACACAGGAGAAATACGGTACAACACCATCGCCACACCCAAAGGCGGTCAGTACCAGGTTGTGCTTTCAGACGGAACAAAGGTTTGGCTCAATGCCGCTTCATCACTGCATTTTCCCGCTGCCTTTGCAGGTAAAGAAAGAAGGGTGGAGATTACCGGCGAAGCCTATTTCGAAGTGGCGCACAATGCCGCCATGCCTTTCATTGTAAAGAATGGCGATAACGAAGTACGTGTACTCGGTACTCATTTTAACGTGAATGCTTACAGCGATGAAGCTGCTGTGAAAGTAACCCTGCTGCAGGGTAAAGTAAATGTTACCCAGCTCAACACCCATCGCTCACAATTACTGGCGCCCGGTCAGCAAGCGAGTATGCATGCCAACAGCGATATCAAACTGAATGACGACGTGGACCTGCAATCTGTGATGGCATGGAAGGATGGCCTTTTTGATTTCAGCAATGCCGATATCAAAACCATCATGCGCCAGATAGGAAGGTGGTACGATATTGAAGTGAGCTATGAAGGTAATATTTCCGAACGCGAGTTCTCAGGAAAGATCAGCAGGAACACCAATGCTTCGAATGTGCTGAAGATACTGGAACAAAGCAATATTCATTTCAAAATAGAAAACAAAAGAATTGTAGTAATGCCCTAGCATAAAAAACCGGATTCCGTTGGCCCGGAACCCGGAGAATGTCGGGCTAATCCATAAATACAATTGTTGACACTGCTTATTTTTTAACCCAAACCTGTTCCGAGGTCATCGGAACAAAACAAAGTTATGCATTTACCAGCTCTTTGCAGTTCCCCCTGCGGTAAAAAAAGGAGGAATTCAATTGCTCAAATGTTATTGGTCATGAGACTCGTTATTTTCTTCTTCATCGTGGGCCTGCTGAAAGCGAACGCCAACGGCTACTCGCAAACCGTTACCCTCTCGGAACGGAACGCCCGCCTGGAGCAGGTCTTCAAAAAGATCGAAAAACAGACCCGGTTTTTTTTCTGGTACGAGAACAAGACCTTGAAAGAATCCAGGAAAGTAAATATCGATGTACAGAACGCATCGCTGGAGCAAGCCCTGAATCAATGCTTTGCAAATCAACCGCTCAGCTATGTGATCATCGATAAGACGATCGTGGTAAAAGAGAAAAAGCAAGCCGTTACTGTTGAACCGGCTGCGATCACACCTGCACCTATACCAGCTCCACCGCCACCCACCATCAAGGTGAAGGGAAGCGTAACTTCTGCCGAAGGGCAACTGTTATCCGGTGCTTACATCAAACTGAAAGGAAGTAATAGAGGCACTACGGCAGCCAACGACGGCAGCTTTACCCTGGAGATACCCGAACAGGGCGGTACCCTGGTGATCTCTTATGTAGGTTACCAGTCCGTTGAGATACGTGTTACCAAAAACGCCACGCTCAACATTGTAATGGAACAGCAGAAATCCAATGTAGATGAAATTGTAGTAGTGGGCTATGCTTCACAGCGCAAGGCCAACCTTACCGGTGCTACCGATAAAGTGGGTGCTAAAGAATTCGAAAGCCGCCCCATCAACAATATTGGCTCCGGATTGCAAGGGTTGGTTGCCAACCTCAATATTACCAATGGCGATGGAAGACCTAACACCGCTTCTGCATTGAACATACGCGGCGCCGTTTCCATCAATGGCGGAGAGCCGCTGATACTGGTAGACAATATTCCCGTTACACAAGCCGAGCTGACTTACCTGAACCCTACCGATGTAGAAAGCGTAACTGTGCTGAAAGACGCCGCTTCCGCTGCCATATATGGCGCCAGGGCTTCTTTTGGTGTGATACTGGTTACTACCAAATCGGGCAAGAACAATAAACTCAACGTTAACGTCAATGCCTATTCTTCGTACAGAACCGTGGGTAAACTGCCTGAGATTGTTACCGACCCGTACACTGCGATCACCATCAAGAACCAGGCAGCCTTTCCCCTGTACAACCCGGCATGGCCTGCTTATATGGTAGACTATGCCAAACAGCGTTCACAGAATCCATCACTGCCTGCAGTGATCGTGAATCCTAATAATCCCAACAAGTACCTGTACATGGGCAATACCAACTGGCTCGAAGAAGGGTACAACAAAACTGCTCCTTCGCAAGACATTAACCTGAACCTTTCACAGAAGACAGATAAACTGGCGTATTACTTCTCTATGGATTATTATAACCAGGATGGTATCATACGTTACAACCCCGATACCTACAAGCGTTACAACATGCGCGGTAAGGTTGATTTCAATGTAACACCCTGGCTTACGTTTAGTAATAACACCAGCTTCGCCAACATACTGTACAATTCACCCACTTACCTCGACGGGAATTATTTCTGGAACCTCAACAGGCAATCTGCTTTCGATGTGCCCAAGAACCCCGATGGTAGCTGGACTTCGGCAGGCGCCAGCCAGTTGGGATCTATACAGCAGGGCGGCCGCTCCGATTCAAGACTGAATGATTACCAGAGCACATTCTCTTTCAATGCTTCTATTCTGAAAAATTTGTGGAGCATCAAGGGAGACGCTACTTTCAAGAGAACATCCAGTCTCGAAAAAAGATATGAGATACCTGTTCCTTACATAGACGGACCCAATGGGCCTGTAAAATATGCGGGCGGACTTACCGGATCATCTACCAATAAAACGAACAACACCAATTACAATGTGTACAATCTTTATACAGACGCACATAAAAAATTCGGTGACCATTTCATAAGCGTACTGGCCGGTTTCAACCAGGAAGAACGCAGCAGTATTTCCAATTCAGCAGTAAGAAATGGTTTGATCTCTTATAACCTGCCTACCGTAAACCTTAGTACAGGTTCCATGACGGAATCTGAAACCATTCGCGAATGGGCGGTGCAGGGCTTCTTCGGCAGGTTGAATTACAATTTCAAAGACCGTTACCTGCTGGAACTGGATGGCCGTTACGATGGTAGTTCACGTTTCCCTAAAAACGATCGCTGGGGCTTCTTCCCCTCTGCTTCTGCAGGATGGGTGATCTCTGAAGAATCTTTCTTTGCCGGTATCAAAAAAGCCACAAGTATCGACTTCCTGAAATTCAGGGCATCTTATGGTTCGTTGGGTAACCAGGCATCTGTATCGGAATATGGTTATATACCTACTATGAGTTTTACACCGCAGATAGGCCAGATACTCGGAAGCAGTCTGCCTTCTGCTGTAAATGTTCCCGGCGCCGTATCACCCAGCTATACCTGGGAGAAAGTGAATACCACCAACTTCGGAGTAGACATGTTGTTACTGGATAAACGCCTGGAACTGAACTTCGATAAATATTCCAGGATAGTAAACGGAATGCTGGTGCCTGGTAAAACATTGCCTGCGGTTTTTGGTACTGGCGTACCTATGGTGAATGCAGGTGATATGCAAACCAAAGGATTTGAATTGAAATTATCATGGCATGATAAAGTGAAAGTTGCCGGCGCTGATTTCTATTACAACTTCACGGCTTCACTGGCCAACAGCAAGGCATGGATTACACGGTTCGATAATCCTACCCTTTCACTCAATAACTATTATAAAGGACAGGAACTGGGAGAGATATGGGGTCTTGGTGTAGACGGTTTCTTCAAATCACAGGATGAGATCAATGCCAAAGATTATTCTGCAGTGGGGGAAGACGATAACAACTACACTTTCTATGTAGGTGATCTCAAATTCACCGACAGGAACAAAGATGGCAAAGTGAATTTTGGAAAGTATACAGTGAGTGATCCGGGTGATTTGTATAAGATCGGCAACTCTTCACCACACCTCCCTTACAGTTTTGAATTTACCGGTTCCTGGAAGGGCTTTGATGCGCGCATCTTCATGCAGGGAATTGCAAAGAGAGATTGGTACCCGGAGCCCAGCAATATTTATTTCTGGGGAATTTACGCCCAGCCATGGACCAACGTTACTGTTCAGAACCTGGATCGTTGGACACCCACCAATCCCAATGGTTATTTCCCCAGGGTGAAATCTTATATAGCGGAAGACTGGATGCAGGAATTGGCTATACCTAATAATCGCTACCTGCAAAATGCCAGCTACCTGCGTTGTAAGAACCTGACCGTTGGTTATACGCTTCCACAATCGTTATTGAGAAGGGCCGGGATCAGCAGGTTGCGTTTCTATGCCAGTGCTGAAAACCTGTTCGAGTTCACACATACAAAAGTAAGGCTTGATCCGGAATCATTAGGCGCTAAACGCGGCGGAGATATTTATCCTTTCCAGCGCACTTATTCGTTTGGCTTGAACCTTAACTTTTAATCCATCCAATTACTGAATCATGAAACGATATATTAAATACATAACACCGTTTTGTTTGATCGCTGCTTTAACGGGATGTACCAAAGATTTCCTGCAACGCGATCCTAAAACAGAGATCACCAGCGATCAATTCTTCAAGAGTACTGGCGATCTGGAAACATATACCAATGGGTTCTATTCCATGATGGGCGCTGCTTACGGCGATCCTTCTGCCGATAATTTCTCCGACGACATATCCATTTATAACGGAGGCGCTGAACTGGATAACCTCATCAGGGGTAAACTCTCTCCCGACAATGTGGGAGGATGGAACAACTGGGATAAACTGCGTCGCATCAATTTCATGCTCGACAATATGTCCAGGACCACCGGCGATCAGGCCGCTATCAACCATTATATTGGCATTGCCCGTTTCTACCGCGCACTCTTTTATTTCAATATGGTGAAAAGATATGGCGATGTGCCATGGTATTCACACGTGATGCAAACCTCCGATCAGTCGCTCTACAAAGCCAGCGATCCGCGCGCTATGGTAATGGATTCTGTGATGAACGACCTGGAATTTGCTGCCACCAATGTTGGTACTTCCATGAACAACGGAACCAATACCCGCGTTACCAAATGGGCTGCATACACTTTGCTGGCAAGGGTAGCGCTCTTTGAAGGCACATTCAGGAAGTACCATACAGAGCTGAACCTGCAAAACACGGCACAGCGCTTTTTACAGCGCGCAGCTTCTGCAACCGATACGGTAATAGCCAATGGCGGATTTTCCATTTACAACACAGGTGCCGGTGCAGCTAACTTTCGCGCCATCTTTTCCAGTCTCAGTTTATCTGGCAACAAAGAAGTCATCTTCTTACAAAAGAACGATCAAACCCAGGGCGTAGCCAATAACACACACGTGGTGCTTGACTGGCAGTGGGCATTGAGCCGCAGCCTGGCCAATGATTTTCTCATGACCGATGGAACATCCTTCACCGCACAGGCAGGTTTCGATAAGCAGGATTTTGTGCAGATGTTCAAGAACCGAGATCCGCGCATGGCGGAGACCATCATGCCTCCGGGATTCTCCACTACACCCGGCGGACAACCTTACCTGATCAAACCCGATTTCGGTGGAATGTTGCAAGTGAAGTTCTACCCACGTGATCCTAACCAACGACAGGGATGGTATGCCGATTACACCGACCTGCCTATTTTCCGTTACGCCGAAATATTACTAACCAACGCAGAAGCCAAAGCAGAACTGGGAACACTGGGACAGGCAGATCTGGATAAAACCATCAACCTCTTACGCAGGAGGGTGGCGATGCCCGATCTGAATATGGCCGCCGCGAATGCCAGCCCCGATCCGGCGCAAATGGCCAGGTATCCTTTAACCGGTGGAAACAACCAGGGCGTTTTATTGGAGATCAGAAGAGAGCGTCGCGTTGAAATGGCCTGTGAAGGACAGCGCTGGAACGACTTGCTGCGTTGGAAAGCAGGACCCGCATTGGCACAGCCTTCGCAAGGTATTTATGTAGCAGCTTTGGGTGGCATAGATGTAACCGGCGATGGCGTACCCGATATTGCGATCTGGCGGAATGCACAATCTGCACAACCGGTTCCCGGTTTGCCGGCGAATGCACCGGTCTATTACCTGGATGGCAGCAGCTATTATTTGTCAAATGGAACATCGGGCAACATCATGTTCAGTAAAGACGTGAGTCAGCCCCGCAATTTTATCGATCCCAAGTATTATTATTTCCCAATACCCTTGCAGCAAACCGTGCTGAACACGAATTTAAAACAGCCTTCCGGCTGGTAATGAAAAGCTATCAAAAAGGATCCCGTCTCACCGGGGTCCTTTCATTTTGTATCAACCAGGTATTTTATGAATAGAAGAGATCTTTTAAAGAACATAGGATTAACAGCAGGTACGGTGGCATTGAGTGCTGTTGGGGCTGTTACAACTGAAGCGGCTGCAAAACCATTTAAAAAGAAGCAGGTATTGCGTATTGCGCATATTACCGATATACATATGCGCCCCGAACTGGATGCGCCCAACCGTTTCAGGAAATGTTTGGAATTGATCAGAAAACACAAAGTAGATTTCTTTTTGAATGGAGGCGATACCATTTATGCTGCCGATTACGGCAATATCACCAGGGAGCGAGTGAACGAACAATGGAATATATGGCACGAGCTGCGCAAGGAATTCAACAAGTATGAGATGTACAGTTGCCTGGGCAACCACGATATGTGGTGGGCTGCGCCTGATAAAAACGATGCCATGTATGGAAAGGATTATGTGGTGCAACAACTCAACATTCCGCATCGCTATTACAGTTTTGATAAAAAAGGATGGCACTTTGTTGTGCTCGACAGCAACAACAAAAACGCCGGTTCACTCGATGATGAACAAAGAGACTGGCTGGAGAAAGACCTGGCGGCGTTGCCAGCCGGAACCCCTACTTTACTAATGAGCCACTATCCTTTACTGGCAGCCTGTTGTTATATGGATGGAGGCGGCATGCATACCGATTACAAATACCTGGTGAACTTGTTTTATAAGCATAAGGAAAAAGTAAAGACCTGTATCAGCGGTCACATTCATTTGCTCGACAATGTTGTGTACAATAATGTGCAGTACTGTTGTAATGGCGCTTTAAGCGGTTTCTGGTGGGAGGATGGAGATAAAAATTCTGCTGGTAAAGGGTATTGCCAGCAGACCCCTCCCGGTTATGCCATCATCGATTTATTTGATGATGGAACGATGCATAATGCGTATCACCCGCATTCATTTTAAATACGGTCCTTTCACAGGAGTTCAGTTATACAGTCAATTAGTAATATATCATGCATTGATCTGCGTGGTATTCTGCTGCAAAAGAAAAAATAAGCGTATAAATGACATTTATTATCAAATAGCGCTATATTCGTAGCCGCTCGTTAATAAATGTAAAAAATACAATTATTAAACCATGTCGTTACGATTGCTTACAGCCTGCTTCTTTTGCTTGTGCCTACAGGCAGCTACCCTTGCCCAACAACCGAAAAAGATCAGCCCGGATCTGTTCGGTATTTTTTTTGAAGACATCAGCTATGCTGCAGATGGCGGTCTCTACGCTGAAATGGTGCAGAACCGTTCTTTCGAATATTCTCCTACTGACCGCAAAGGCTGGAATGCATTAACATCGTGGGATTATCTAACAGATGGTTTTGGATATGGCAATATCTCTGTTGAATCTTCTTCCCCCTTGCATCCTAATAACAAGCATTATGTATTGCTCACGATAGAGGAACCCGGACAAAAAGGAATCGGTATCCGGAATAATGGTTTTGACGGTATGGTGATCCGTAAAGGAGCGCAATACCATTTCTCTTTGTTTGCAAAACAGGAATCACCAGGTGCGGGGATTGCTACTGAGGTAAGTTTGCAGAACAACAAAGGCGAAATATTGGCAGCATCAAAATGCTCCATCAACAACAAGGAATGGAAAAAATATGAACTCACTTTAACAGCAGATGGCAGTACCGATAGTGCGCAACTTGTGATACGCTTTACCTCAAAGGGCAGCGTTGCACTGGACATGGTTTCACTTTTCCCGGAAAAAACTTTTCACAACAGACCCAATGGCCTAAGGGCCGATCTGGCACAAACGATCGCAGACCTGCATCCCAAATTCATGCGTTTCCCTGGCGGCTGTTTGGTGCACGGCGATGGCCTGGGTAATATGTACCGCTGGAAAAATACGATCGGTCCTGTTGAGCAGCGCATCGAACAAAAAAATAGCTGGAACTATCACCAGTCGGCCGGACTGGGTTATTTTGAATATTTCCAATTCTGCGAAGACATTGGCGCCAAACCGCTGCCGGTAGTGCCGGCCGCTGTGAGCTGCCAGAACTCGGGCGGCACCTGGCGCATTGGCGGAACAGGTCAGCGTGGCCTGGAACCGGATGAACTGAAAACTTATATCCAGGATGTACTGGACCTGATTGAATATGCGAATGGTTCAAAAGATAGTTATTGGGGGGCCAAAAGAGCCGCCGCAGGCCATCTGGAGCCTTTTCACCTGGAATACATTGGCATTGGCAATGAAGACAAGATCACACCGGTTTTCAAAGAGAGGTTCCAGAAAATATATGCTGCTGTAAAAGAAAAATATCCTGCCGTTACAGTTATTGGAACCGTTGGTCCCGCGCCAGCCGGCGAGGATTTCGAGCTGGGATGGCAATTCGCCAATGAACAAAAAGTGCCCATAGTAGATGAACATTATTATGAAGCACCCGCCTGGTTTCTCAGTAACCAGCATCGCTACGATCACTACAACAGGAATCTTTCCGGTGTGTATATCGGGGAATATGCATCGCGCGGTAATACATTGGGTAATGCGCTGGCAGAAGCCGTTTACATGACATCACTGGAAAGAAATGCCGATGTGGTACGCATGGCATCCTATGCACCCCTACTGGCTAACCAGCAACATACTTCCTGGAATCCCAACCTTATTTATTTTACCAATACCCGCATCCTGCCAACAGTGAACTATTATGTGCAGCAACTTTTCTCACGCAACCAGGGAGATCTTTATTATGATGGCCTGGTGTCTTTTGCACAGAAAGACTCTGTACTGGCGGCGTCTTGTGTAAAAGATACCCGTACGGGCGACCTGATCATCAAGATCGTGAATGCAGGACCGGCCCAAACGGTTGCAGATATACAACTGGGTTCATTGCTGGCTAAGAATGCATCAGCCGAAGTACAAGTCCTTTCAGGCGAACCGGGCATGAAAAATACCTGGGAACATCCGGAAACGATTGTACCCAAAATGGCCGCAATACAACCGGGGAGAAAGATGCAATACGATGTAATACCTTATTCGCTTACCGTGATCAGGGTAAAGAAGTAATAACTGTATTTGGTTTTAGAAGACAGGCAGTTACAACCAGCCGTTTCTACGGTTGGTATTATTTTAATTATAAAAAATAAATGACCATGCCAGGGACCCGATTCAGGCGTTTGATTGCCTGCTGTTTTCTTTTGTTTGTTGCAGGATGGGCCCAGGGCCAGTATTCCGCTTACCTATTTGTGTATTTCACAGGAAACAGCATCAACGATGAATCCATTCATTTTGCCATCAGCAAAGACGGTTACCGTTTTATTGCATTGAATCACAACAATGCAGTGATCAACAGCAAAACCATCAGCAGCAGCGGTGGCGTGAGAGACCCGCACATACTCAGGTCGGCCGATGGTAAAATATTTTATATGGTGGTTACCGATATGGTATCAGCCAAAGGATGGGATTCCAACCGGGCGATGGTATTATTGAAATCGAACGACCTGGTGCATTGGACTTCTGCCGTAGTAAATATCCGGCAACGTTTTCCCGGCAATGAAACCCTCCAGCGTGTATGGGCGCCACAGACCATTTACGATAAGGAAACAGGAAAGTATATGATCTATTGGTCGATGAAACACGGCAAGGATCCCGATAAAATCTATTACGCGTATGCCAATGCAGATTTCACTGATCTGGAAACAGAACCCCGGCAATTGTTTTTCAGTCCTACTAACGGCGCTTGCATAGATGGAGACATCATATACAAAGACGGCAAATACCATCTTTTCTTCAAAACAGAAGGCGCGGGTTCTGGCATCAAAATAGCTGTATCTGATAAACTCACTTCAGGCTATACACTCAACGACCACTATGTACAGCAAACCAAGGACCCTGTTGAAGGTTCGGGTGTATTTAAACTGAATGATAAAGAAGGGTACATCCTCATGTACGACGTATACACGAAAGGCCGCTATCAATTCACTTACAGCAAAGACCTGATTGATTTTAAAGTAGTGGATAAAGACGTACTGATGAATTTTCATCCCCGCCATGGAACCGTTATGCCCATCACTTCGCAGGAAGCGAACCGTTTATTGCAGGCATGGGGAACAGGAGCAGATATTGCCAACACTACCGTATCAGCGGCTATAAGAAAAGGGAACACGTGTGTAGATACCATAAGCAATAACTTGTACCTGTCTGTTAAACCGGGTTATGACCTCCACCAACTCGATGCGCATTTTTTCAGCATGCCCGGCATACGGCAACAACCTGTGGGTCCGCAGGATTTCAGCAAAGGGCCGGTTAAGTATAGCTTTTCGGTTGGCGGTAAAACTCCAGAGCAGTGGAATGTATACGCACAAGTGAATGCCAACCCGGTGCTGGATGGCCTCTATGCCGATCCTGATATTTTATTTTCACAAAAAACAAAACGGTATTATATCTATCCCACCAGCGATGGTTTTAATAACTGGTCGGGCACATTCTTTAAAACTTTTTCTTCGCCCGACCTGGTTCATTGGAAAGACGAAGGAACCATACTCGATCTCGAAAAACATGTAAGCTGGGCCAAGCGCAATGCATGGGCTCCAACGGCTATTGAGAAAAAACATGGCAACGGGTATAAATATTATTTCTATTTCACTGCCGCGCAAAAGATCGGTGTGGCGGTGGCGGATGATCCGGCAGGACCTTTCACCGATTCGGGCAAACCGTTGATAGACCAGCTTCCCGCAGGTATTACGCATGGGCAAACGATCGACCCGGTTGTATTTGCCGATCCCGTATCCGGTAAAAATTACCTGTATTGGGGCAATGGATTTATGGCCTGCGCAGAACTGGCCGATGATATGGTATCGTTGAAGCCGGGAACCACGCGTATCATTACACCTGATGCTACTTTCAGGGAAGGCACTTATGTGTTTTACCGCAAGGGGAGGTATTATTTTATGTGGTCGGAAGATGATACCCGCAGCGAAAATTACCGTGTGCGTTATGGCTTTGCCGATGCGCCGCAAGGTCCCATTCATATACCTGCCAACAACATCGTATTGCAAAAATCAGTTGCATCGGGTATTTATGCAACAGGCCACAATTCAGTGATACAGGCGCCGGGCAAAGATGAATGGTATATGGTGTATCACCGCTTCAATTATCCCAATGGCATTCAATTGGGCCACGCGGCAGGATACAATAGAGAAGTATGTATCGATAAACTGCAGTTCAATGCAGATGGCGCCATCCGCCAGGTGATACCTACCCATACAGGTATTTTACCCAAACAGGATTTTCATAGCTGGGCTGCGTCACCGCCCATGGGTTGGAACAGTTGGGATTGTTTTGGTCCCACTGTTACCGAAAAAGAAGTGAAAGCCAATGCAGATTATATGGCTGCTCATTTAAAAAAAGCAGGGTGGGAATACATCGTAGTGGATATACGATGGTATGTTGCGAACGACAAATCGCATGGTTATAACCAAAAAGATCCGCAATACAATATAGACCCTTACGGGCGGCTGCTCCCCGCCGAAAACCGTTTCCCTTCTTCAAAAGGAGGCAAGGGCTTCAAGCCTTTGGCCGATTACCTGCACAGCAAAGGGTTGAAATTCGGCATACACATCATGCGCGGTATTCCGGTATTGGCAGTGAAACAAAATTTGCCCATCAAAGGAAGCACTGCACATGCAGCGGATATTTATTCCGAAAAAGACCAGTGCAAATGGCTGCGCGATATGTACACCATCGTTCCCGGAAAAACGGGCTCACAGGAATATTATAATTCGCTTTTTGAGCTGTATGCATCGTGGGGACTGGATTTTGTGAAAGTAGATGATCTCTCTTCTCCTATTTATTTTGATGGCGAGGTAGAAATGATCAGGCAGGCGATCGATCGTACCGGGCGTAAGATTGTGTTGAGCACTTCTCCCGGCGAAACACCTATTCAGCATGCGGCCCACGTGCAGGCGCACGCCAATATGTGGCGCACGGTGGGTGATTTCTGGGACAACTGGAAACAGTTGAAAGAGCATTTCGAAGTGTTCGAAAGATGGAACCCATGGAGGAGTTACGGAGCATATCCCGATGGAGATATGTTGCCGCTCGGACGCATCGGAATCCGCGCAGAGAACGGAGATACGCGCATGACCGCTTTCAACAAAGACGAACAATATACATTGATGACTTTGTGGAGCATTTTTAAATCGCCATTGATGTTCGGTGGCAACCTTCCCGATAATGATGCGTTCACCGATTCTTTGATCACCAATCAAGCGGTGCTGGATGTTTTAAAGAAGAGCGCTAATAACAAACCTTTATTCAATGAGGCCGATAAAGCGGCCTGGATAGCCGATGATCCCGCATCCGGCGCCAAATACCTGGCGGTATTCAACAAGGCCGATAGAAGTGGTGCTGATAAAATCCCCGTTAATTTAAAAGCGTTAGGTTTCAACTCCCGCTGCTTCATCAAAGACCTGTGGACCGGCAAAGAACTGGGTGCTTTTTCAGGTGAATTTGCACCGGAGATCAACAAGCACGGCGCTGGCTTATACAGGGTGTATATAAAAAACCAGGCCGGATTTAGTACTAAATTTCTCTCAATTTACTTGCTACATTAGCCTCGCAAAAAAGTATCGCCCTATGAAAACCCTATTCATTTCAGCAGTAGTTTCCATTCTTTTAGCAAGTTGCAATAACCAGCCGGCAGGCGAAAGCGCTATGCATAATGCTGGTAAAAAAGACACCATTGCTTGTCCGCCCGGCAGCAGCAAACTGGATGTGGCGAAAATAGAACAGCTTACCGGCATGAAAGGAATGGCCAAGAACGGCGACTATAAAATTACCGTACCGCAAAACGACCTGAAGATTGTAGTGGATGGATTCAAGATCATTCCGCCGATGGGACTGGGCAGTTGGATCGCATTCACTTCCTGTGCCGACAGTGTAATGGCCATGGGTGATATTATTGTAACAGAGACCGATTTAAAGCCGGTACAGGCAGAAGTAATTAAACAGGGTTTTCAAATTACCGCCATCCACAACCATTTTGTGCGCAACCATCCCAATATCATGTATATGCACGTGGATCGCAGAGGTAATATGGAAACTGTTTGCAGCGGTGCCAAGGCCATATTCGAAAGAGTAAAACAGGTGCGTGGCAAAGACCCCAAAGAAGGCAAGCCAGATAGCGTAGTAAATAAATTGAATATTCCCACGCTCGATTCTGTGATGGGTTATAAAGGAGAGAAGAGCAAAGGCGTTTATAAATACACCATCGGCCGGCCGGATGTAACATTAAGTGAACACGGCATTGTGGTGAGCGCCTTCATGGGATTCAATACCTGGGCGGCCTGGCAGGGTACCCCTGAGAGAGCGGCCGTAGCCGGCGATTTCACCATGCTGGAATCGGAAGTAGCGTCCGTAATAAAAGCATTGGTTGAAAATGGCATCGAAGTAGTAGCCGTGCACAACCACATGGTACACGAGCAACCGCGTATATTTTTCCTGCATTACTGGGGCGTTGGACCTGTTGAACAGTTGGCAAAAGGATTGAGATTGGCCCTGGATCAAACGAAGGCAAAAAAATAGCGGCGATACTACACACGTAATCAGCCGATCAATTTCCGGTAGTCTTCTGCTGTGTCTACATCTATGTTCCCTTCGGGAAAGGGGATGAACGCACCCTCATTCAGGTGACGGCGTATGATGCTTTTGGCTCCCGCATCGCCGGTCAGTTGCAGTAATTCGGGGAAAATATTTTTGTGAAACAACGCGGGTGTACCAAAGCTGTCACCGTACGCGCTCGCAACAATGTGCTTGCCGGTTGCCTGATAGGTGGTGATTAAATGCTTCAATGATGCAGTGGTTACATAAGGCTGATCGGCCAATAGCAGCACCACTGCTTCTGCAAGCGGGTTCAGTTGTGTGAATGTTTTTATCCCATGACGAATGGAAGATGCTATTCCTTCCTGCCACCCAGTATTGATGACCGTATGTGCCGCGTTGTTGTTAAGTGCTTCCTGGATAAGACCGGCATTGGCTCCTAAAACAACTGTAACAGCACCTGCATTGGCGTTGATGGCTGCTTCGCATGCATGTTGTACCAGTGTTTTGCCGGCATATAAGAGTAACTGTTTGGGAGTGCCCAATCGCGAAGAAGCTCCTGCGGCGAGTATGATAACTCCAATATTGCCGGTATGCATTTTCTCTTCTGCCATTGATCTGGTGTTTAGTGTGCAGTACTTGCTTCCAGCAGCATGAATGCTGTGCGCGGGTGAATGCTCACCAACCTGTTACGCAGAAAACCGCCTTCGCAATCTGCCAGCACCGCTTTTATTTCTGCCAGCACTGATAAGGCGATCTCTTCTGCTGCCTCTGCACCGATATCAAGACCTGTTGGACCATGTATAACTGCACTTTGTTCATCGCCTATATGTATGCCCTGTTCCTGAAATGCAGCCATCATGCGCTCCAATCGTTTCTTTGGTCCCAGGGTACCAATGTATCTGCATTGCATGGGCAGGAGCAGCTCCAGCATGGCCAGGTCGTAATTATAATTGTGCGTCATCAACACAAAAACAGTTCTTGGATCTATTGTTATTTGCTTGATAATGGTTGCAGGCTCTCCAACAATGATCTTGTGCACGTTGGGAAAACGTTGTGTGTTGGCATGTGTAGCCCTTCCATCTGCTATTGTTACCTGCCAGCCCAAAACAGCAGCCATTGCTGTCATGGGCAAAGCATCGTTGCCTGCTCCAACAAGGATCAATGAAACAGGCGGCTGCAACAGTTCAATGAAGGCGGTAAGGCTATTGCCTTCGGGGTATTGTTTGTGCAACGAAGTTTTGCGGGCCAGTACAGACGCCGCATCTTCCTGTACAGCGTTTTTGAGATTCTTATCGTTGATGGAACTGTATGTATTTTCTCCATTGAAAAAGAAACAGGTTCCTGGCTGGCGACCATGATAGTCTTGCAATGAAAAGAGCGTAACTACCACGGCGTCTTTCCGCTGCAAAAAACATTTTTCCAATAGGGCGATGGGGTGATTGGCTTGCATGGGATCAATGGGTTCAAATAAAATATGAACAATACCATTACAGCCCAGTTGCACACCAAACTCCACATCGTCTTCGTGCAGTGTATTGTAGGTAACCAGTTTGTTTTGTTGCTGGTTGATGGCGAGCAATGCTTTTTTCAAAGCATCACCTTCAAGGCATCCGCCGCTGATGGCGCCGGTGATTTTTCCGTTGTCTTCCACCAGCATGCGGGCGCCCGGCCTGCGGTAGGAAGAGCCTTCCACATGCACAACCGTTGCCAGGGCCATCTGCCGGCCGCTGGACTGCGCTTCTTTGAACGCGGTGAGGATATCGCTTATTTCTTTCGTCATGGTATAACGAACAATGTTAAATCGCGGCCATGCTGAAAGGAAGTTTTCTTATCCGCTTGCCTGTGAGGTCATAAATGGCATTGGTAAGTGCAGGCGCAAAAGGAGGCAGTCCGGGTTCGCCCACGCCAGCTGCATCTGCGCTATTCTCCATGATATGCACTTCAACAGGAGGCACATCGCTTATACGCGGCATATTGTATGCGTAAAAGTTTTTTTGAACTACCATCCCATTGTCGAATGTGATCTCGTGTATGGTAGCAGCGCCGAGGGCCATCACGATACTTCCTTCCACCTGTGCTTTGATCGTATCGGGGTTTACATACCAGCCGCAATCGATCACGGCCCATACCTGGTCGATCTTTATTTTTCCATCGGCCTGCCGCGATATTTTTACCACCTGGCCTACAGTAGTGCCAAAACATTCGGTGATGGCTACGCCATACCCTTTTTTCCTGTTCTTCCAGCCCGATACTTCTTCCAGTTTGTTGATCAGTTGCTGGCAGCGTTCTTCTTTTGCATATTGTTTCCTGAACACCAATGGATCTTTTCCTGCTGCAATGGCCAGTTCATCCATAAAACTTTCATACGCAAATCCATTGGTGGAAGCATACACCGAACGCCACCAGAGCGGAGGGATGGGTGTTTCAAAAGGCACATCTGCAAAACTGATGTTTTGAATGTTATCGTAGTAAGCTTTGAGAAATCCTTCGGTGGTGCTTCCGTTGGGTTTATCCTTCGGCGCTCCCTGCCAATGCCCTATATTTTGTCCGGCAAACCGTACTTTGAAAGCATCGATCTCACCATTGGTAACCACACCTTCGCAACGGTAACAGATGCCGGGCCGGTATGGGCCCTGGGTCATATCATCTTCGCGTGTCCACACTACTTGCACAGGCCCTTTTATCTCTTTTGAAATAACGGCCGCCTCGTGCGGGTAATCCATGAAAGCTTTCCGCCCGAATCCTCCACCCAGGAAAGTCATGTTAACGATCACTTTTTCCTTTGGTAGTCCCAGGTCCTTGCTCACATAATCCTGTATCCAGTCGGGCGCCTGTATCGGCCCCCAGATCTCGATCTGATCTCCCTGGTAATGCGCTACACAGTTCAAAGGTTCCAGGCAACTGTGTGACTGGTAGGGCGTTTCATACACCACATCGATCTTCTTTTGCGCCTGTTCAATGATGGGGGTCGGGTCTCCTTTTTTGCGGAACGACAAACCTTCCTGTGTGTTCAAAATGGTTTTCATGCGGCTGTAGAGGTCTTCCGTGCTCACATGCTCAAACCCGCTGTCATCCCATTCTACTTTCAACGCTTTTTTTCCCTGCAAAGCAGCCCATGTGGAATTAGCTACTACTGCTACGCCTTCACGAAAAGTATTGTGAACACCCATGCGTACTTTGAAAACATGTGTAACGCCTGGTATTTTACGGGTATCCGTATCGTCGAAGCTTTTTACTTTTCCAAGGAAGCGTGGATTACGCTCTACCATGGCATAGAGCATACCCGGAATTTTTTTATCCAGTCCGAACACCGCTGTTCCGTTTGTTTTCAGCGCAGTGTCCTGCCGGTGCAGCGGTTTACGGATCAATTTATATTCCGAAGTTTTTTTGAGTGTCACGTTTTTGGGCGCCGGTAATTTCGATGCATCCACTACCAGTTCGCCATAATGTAATTTTCTGCCCGAAGATTTGTGTATAACGGTACCCGCTTCTGCATGGCATTCCGAAGCAGGTACATCCCATTTGGCTGCTGCCGCTGCTATCAACATTTCGCGTGCCGTTGCGCTGAGGTTCAATAAATGCTTATAAGAACCGCGGATGGTGGAGCTACCGCCTGTTATTTGGTTACCGTATTTTTCTTTGTTGCCTTTGGCGAATATGATGTTGACGTCGTTGAGGTTCACTTCCAGTTCTTCTGCAATGATCTGGGGTATCGATTGATAAACACCCTGTCCCATTTCTGCGCGATGACTTACGAGCGTCACTTTTCCGGAAGTATCTATGTATATCCAGGAATTCATCTCAATACCGAATTGCTCCGCTTCCGCCTGGTTGATGATCTTTGGCGCTTCAGCGCTTGCCGGGAAATAAAAACCCAGGCAGAGCGCGGCCCCGGTGAGGCCGGATGATCTGAGAAAATCCCTTCTCGATATGTTTTTAGGACTGGCTGGTACAGACATATACAATATCTTTTAGTGAATGAAGGTTATTATCATTGTTTGGGAGCATACGCTCCTTTTTTGATCCAGGTGGTCCATGCTTTGGTAAAATCTGCATGGCTCATCGGCGGCAGCGAGCGGCCCTCGCCGGGGCTCCATGCTGCTAACACCAAACCATCATGGGCATGTTCCAATAACTGGTTGAGGTTTTTATTACCGTTTTGTTTTGGATCTATGAGTTGTTTGGCCAATTGATGTGCCGACCTGCCCTGGAATACCATTTTCATATTAGCGGGGGGCAGGTGCCAGTTCGGATTACCCGGTGGTGTATGCACGCCGGCTGTATTCTCTGGTTGATGGCAATTCGCGCATTTCATGGCATAAAGACCTTTGCCATCGGCTCCTCTCTTGGGGAACATGGTATGCAGGTGGCTGTCGTCGCCCTGCAACGGAACATCTCCTGAGGGATGGCAGTTCATGCAACGGGGACTCATGAGCACTTGATATACTTGCATAAAAGCTTTCACCGATTCAACGCTATCCCTATTGCCGTACTTGCTATTTGTTGCACTGTAGTTATTGAACCCGGAACTTACCACTGCAATGACCGAAAGCATGATCAATAAAACAGTAGCCGTTTTTACAGGCTGGAAATAATGCGCTTTATGTTCCGAATGTTGTTTCATAAAGTATAAATGAATTTCACAGTATCAAATTTGTATTCAAAACTGTACCAGTCGATGTTCATGCACTAGCTTCCTTTTTGCTGCATCTCTGCCGCTATGTGAATGGCTTTTCGGATGCGCAGATAGGTACCGCACCGGCAAATATTGCCTGCCATGGCATCGTCGATATCCTCGTCGGTAGGATGGGGATTTTCCCTGAGCAGCACCGCTGCCGACATCAACTGGCCTGAATGGCAATACCCGCATTGCGGCACATCAATTTCGGCCCAGGCCTGTTGTAGTGGATGGTTGTTGGCTTCCGATAAACCTTCGATGGTGATTACTTTTTGACCTTCGGCACGCTTGACTTTCGTAACACAGGAGCGAACGGCTTCCCCGTTCAGGTGAACGGTGCAGGCGCCACACTGGGCTACGCCGCAGCCATATTTGGTGCCGGTAAGACCCAGCACATCCCTTATGACCCATAATAATGGCATATCCGGATCTACATCTACCTCATAGTTGTGCCGGTTTACGTTTAATGAAATCATATGCGATGAATATTACTGTAAGAGATACCTATAAAGATATTTTTTCTTTGCCACTCTTTTATTATAAATTTCAAAGAATTTATTGCGAAAATCAAGCACGATGCAGGTAAGTTCTTCCGCGTTTGCTGCAAGGGTAGATAAAGGAAGTAGTAGAGGATAAGGAACCCCTTTAAAATTACCAATTTTTGTTCCGATTTTTACAATGTGCACTTCACCCCATGTCATAACTTTACTGATGATTTGTCGATAAACTGATATGTCAGTTGCAATACAAGGAATACATACCTTCTGAGGCATTGAGGAAATACGTTCAATGCTATTACATTTATGAATCTGATACAGATACTGTAATGGAGGATAAGGCTTTTGCCACCGGCTGTGTTGAAGTGATGTTTAATCTAAGTGGTGTTCAGTGGGAAACAAAGGCAAATGGCGCATTTGCGGCTACTCCGAAAGTTGAATTATGGGGACAGGTCCTGGACCCGCTTTCTTTTAGAACAGCGGGTAAAAATTACATGTTAGGCATCCGCTTTTACCCCTTTTCAGCTGCTGTTTTTTTACAAGAAGATATTCAGTTGTTCAACGACAAGATCCTGAACCTTACAGATGTACTGGGAAAACCCATTGAAGAATTGCACTCAAAGCTGCTCGAAACGGAATCGTTAGCAAAAAGAATTGATTGCGTGGAAGCTTTTCTGTTGAACAGGTTGTTAACGGCCGGGAAGATCGATAAAATAACCCTTGTGCAGCAAGTGATGCACGAATTGAAGCAGGAGGACTTTTTTGATAATATTGAAAATGTAGCCTGCAGGTATGGTATCAGTTCGAGGTATCTTCAGAAAATATTTTTGCAATACACCGGGCTCACACCCAAGTTGTACAGCAAGATCAACCGCTTTCAGAACAGCCTTTTGCTCCTATCAAAAGGGAATCAATCTCTTACTTCCATTGCATACGAGTGCGGTTATTTCGATCAATCACATTTTATAAAAGAGTTCAGGCGTTTTACCGGTGCGGTGCCATCTGGATACGACTTTGCCAATACTACGGCTGTACTCGCTTCTCCCAATAAATAAGCTGTTCCGTTTTGTACAATTTTTCTTTTTTGTGCATGTCCAACTTTGTGCATAAATAGAAAACCATGTCATCACATTTTGAAAAATTCAAGAAACTGCACCAGGCGAACCATTTATTCGTACTCCCGAACGCCTGGGACGCCAGGAGTGCGCAGCTTTTCCAGGAAAATGCATTTCCCGCCATTGGTACATCCAGCGCAGCCGTAGCTGCCAGCCTGGGTTACGAAGATGGAGAAGGAATGTTGTTTTCAGATTACCTGCTGATCATCAAACGGATACTGGCTTCTGTAAGCGTTCCGGTAACCGTTGATATGGAAATGGGGTATGGGAAAACCAATGAGCAGATTTTTGCAAACATGCAGCAGTTGGCTGAACTGGGCGTAGCCGGCATTAATATCGAAGATTCTGAGATCATTCAGTCAAAGCGTTCTTTGAAAAACGCAGCAGCATTTGCAAAAACGATTGAATATAGTAAGAACGGACTGGCTGCTAAAAACCTGTCTCTTTTTATCAATATCCGTTGCGACACTTATATCCTCCATGTAAAAGATGCACCCAAAGAAACAATCAGCCGGTTAAAGACTTATGAAACAACGGGGGCGGACGGTATTTTTCTGCCATGCATCAGCCGGGAAGAGGATATCAATGAAGCTGTGAACAACACCAAACTCCCCATCAATGTCATGTGCACACCGGGCCTTCCCGATTTTGATACACTGAATAAGCTTGGCGTGAAACGCGCCAGCATGGGGCCTTTCCTGTTCAATAAAACATATAAGAAGGCAGGAGAGCTGGCACAGAAGGTTATTGAAAAAGCAAACTTTTCTTCTATTCTTTAATTCATTAAAAACCACCATTATGATTGTATCTAAAAAAGCAACAGACACGCATGCCATGCTGGCAGCAGCCTATAACACGGGCGACATCGATACGGTGTTAAGCATGTACGATGTAAACGGAATTATTGTAGCTGCACCCGGCAGCCCGGTATCGGGAAAAGAACAATTCACCGATGCAGTAAAAGCCATCCTCGCCATCAAGGGGAAGATGGAAATTAAAACTGTTTATTGCCTTCAATCCGGCGATGTTGCAGTGGGCAGATCGGAGTGGAGCATTACAGAAGGAGATGAAACGAAGGTGAGCGCCAAAGGAGTGGAAGTGATGAAGCAACAGGCAGATGACACCTGGAAGGTCTTGATAGACCATGCGTTTGGTGCAGAAGCGGGGCTTACTGTCTGAGATGTAATCGGTTGATCAAACAGGCCTGCGTTTCAAGCGGGCCTGTTTGTACATTGTTTATTCTATATGAATAATGCAATTTGTAATTTGTATGTAGGCCGGTGAGGCAGTAGCCTTATTAATCACCACCAATGTTTTGAAAGGGATCATATCTGGTAGACTTGATATGTTGAATATGGACTACTAAGATATGCCAGGGTAGCGTTACTTTTATTGCAGGAATCAGAAAGAATATTCATCAACGAATAAAACCTGCTATGAAAAAATCTGCTCAAATCAGCCAACTGTATTTACGCATTGCCATTGGTATCGGCTACCTGGTACCAGGCCTGGACCGGCTCGGCGTTTGGGGCCCGCCGGGCGGCAAGCATATTTCATGGGGCAATTGGGAAACCTTCTTAAAATATGCGACCGAAGTAATGGGTTTCTTACCAGTGTCTGTTGCCTCTGTATTCGCCGTACTGGCAACCATTGGAGAAATTGGCTTCGGGGTGTTGCTCCTTTTGGGAAAGTGGACGCGGCTGGCTGCGCTGGGCAGCGGCATACTTTCTTTGCTGTTTGCCGTTTCCATGACCATTTCTTTTGGGATCGTTTCTCCCCTTAGTTACTCTGTTTTTACACTGAGCGCCGGAAGTTTCCTTTTATCAACGCTGAACGATTATAGATGGAGTCTTGATGCGCGCTCTTAAAATCATCGCTATAAAACAAACAACCAGGGAGCCGCTTTCTATGAGCTGCCAAACGGATTGTACAGCTTAACCGGGAACCCCAGTAAAACACAAATTTTATGGAAGCAATTACGGTAAGAAAGGCCACGGAAGCAGATTTGGACATGCTGTACCAGTTCGAGCAAGGCGTTATAAACGCAGAGCGCCCGTTCGACGTAACCCTGCGGCCAGGATTGATACATTATTACGATCTAAAAGCATTGATTCATTCACCGAAGGCGCACCTGGTAGTTGCTGAATCGGACAACAAGGTTATTGCTTCCGGTTATGCCCGCATCGATGAATCGAAGCCTTATTTGCGGCACACGCATCATGCCTACCTTGGCTTCATGTATGTGGTGCCTGAGTTTCGCGGGCGGGGTGTCAATGAAAAAATAATGGACGCATTGAAACAATGGTCAAAGGAGCAGAACCTGCATGAACTCCGGCTGCAGGTCTACGAAAATAACGCACCGGCCATCAGGGCGTATGAAAAAATAGGGTTTGCCAAACACATGGTAGAAATGCGTTTTAACCTGGGATAGTAGAGGACAGCTTGTGAGTAATTTATTTTGTAAATGTTAGCACTGAAAAAGTGCCTTTTCCGATGAGGTTCATTTCTTCCTTTTGCTGGTTCTTAAGTATGAATTTATGATCTGTAAACATTTTGATGATCTCATCCGGCATTAAATAAGGTAGCCCGCAATAGTCGTCACGAATTCCTTTTCTTTTTGGCAGGGCCTCAATAATAACCACTTCCCCGGAATCTTTTAAAACCCGGCGGATTTCTTTTAGCATCTTTGAAGGCTCAGTGAACTCGTGCAGGCTTCTGCGGCAGAGGATTTTATTGCAGGATGAAGGATCAAGAGGAATTGAATCTTTCAGAGAAATTTTAAAGTCATAATTGAAGTTGTTTTCCAATTGTTTCTGGAACTGGTGAATCCATATCTAGGCGGCCAACCTATATCCGGACAAGACAGCATCTGGCCGACTATTTCAAATTGACGCAAAAACGACGCAATTATGACGCAATTGACGCAATTATGACGCAATTATTTTCTTAGCTTAAAATACGAACCGGCACCCCTGCTTCCTGAACTATAAATGACTCCCAATTCGACCATCATTGCTAAATCACGGGAAGCAGTTTCTCTTGATACTTTAAACAGCGCCTGATATTTTTTATTAGTAATTTTTTCGAATTCTTTAATATGGAACACGCTTTTTAACTGCCGTTCATTCAGCCCGAGTTTACGTAAATATTCTTCGGTATAAATATCTTTCAAAAAAGTAACCCGTAGCCCTTTCATATCTTCCTCAATAACAGGTTCGGGCAACCCAGCCTGAAGACTATCTTCTATTATTCTGTTTACTCCGCGTCCCCAAGATTCTATGTAACCCGCTTTAAAAAATGCTCCTGCAATATTAGGGTTACGTGGGTAGGAGGAATGCGTACCTTTCAATTTTTCAATCGTCAATTCTTCAGGTAGCTCACCGGGGTTCCATATTTCCAACCTATCGTCGTACACCCTCAAAAATACCCATGTGCTGGAGTAATCTTTATGAATGATAGCATTAAGTGTTGCTTCCCGTAAAGCAGTTTCAGGATATTCCAAAGGTTCCATACGCTCAAGGCCTTTATAAGAAATTGGCCGTATGAGGTAACGATCGTTTAACTTTTCCATCACCTTGTCTGCCATTGTAAGAAGATTGCTCTCAATTATATCTTGAAAGCGTAAATCACTTAATTCTTTCCCAAACCTGCCAATCTTAAAACTGGTGGTTGGTGAAATAGCATAAGGCCTTTTACCAAACAATAATATTGCGGCGTTCGTTAGTTCACCATCTTTTGAGAGCAGGTTAAGCCTTTGTAAAATAGTTTCAGGGTTTTCACTGACAGCATTGGCGGGAATGCGGTCTTTACTTATAGCCTTTTGCAAAAAGACCCGTATGGTTTCAAGGTCTAAATCCTCAGTGGTAGCCCCAGGAACAGGAATATCCTCCCAATTCTTGCCACTCTTTTTAAGTAGCCAATTATGTAACGCCGCGCCTTTCAGTTCCTGCTTAGTACTACCACTGCGGTAGTGGTAAATTCCATGATATGAAATCGGAACTGTGCTGACTGGCACAACTATCTCAATATAATGTTTGCCATCTTTTTTATGCAGATTAACATCAACGACCAGACCGAGATGATTAACGGCTTTGTTAGGGATATCATCCATTAATTTTTTATAACCCTCAATTCCTGTAATATTTTCTTTATCATCTATTCCAATAAATATTTTGCCGCCTTGGGCATTGGTAAAGCCGCATATCCATTTCAGGTATTCATCCCGCCAGCTTTGTTTATATTCTATGTTTTGTTGTTCAGACATATTATTAAAATTGGAAGGCAAGAAAGGTAATAAATCTTATATAATGATCATTGCTTTCAAACCTGGATATAAAATCGAAATTCATTTACCTGGTTTTAGTAAGTGCTTCTACTTGTTGATGGATTTTGCTCTTTAACTCCCTCATATTATTACTGATCTTCTTTTGCGTCACCTTGGCATACAATTGCGTAGTCTTAATGCTTCTATGCCCCAACATCTGGCTAACCGTTTCAATCGGAACATCATTTTCAAGCGTTACCGTGGTTGCAAAAGTGTGCCGGGCAATATGGGTCGTTAGGTATTTGTTGATCTCGCAAACAGTCGCTATTTCTTTCAGGTAGGCATTGTAGCATTGATTGGTATTGACCGGTAGCAGGCAACCTTTGGTTTGGCAATAGAGATCATTCTTATATCGGTCGATTATTTCGAGAGGGATAGGAAGCAAAGGAACCCTTTCATTGTTCCCTGTTTTCTCCCTGTCTTTTGCGATCCACTTACCGCCATCAATGCCGATAACCATATTTTCTGGGGTTAGTTGGTAAAGATCAATATAACCGAAGCCGGTAAAACAGCAGAAAACAAAAACATCCCTTACTTCAGCAAGCCGAGTCGGTAAATTCTTGTTATACAATTTCATTATTTCCTCCATCGTTAAACGTTCGCGTTGCGGAGGATTGTAGGTGCACTTAAATTGCGAAACCGGATTTTTCTCCAGCCACTCCTGGTCAATCGCAAATTGGATGATGCGCTTGAAAGTGTGTATGTATTTCATGGCTGAATTATTGGATAATTTGTCTCTTGTAACCAAATAATGTTCGAGCTCAGTGACAAATGATAGTCTTATCTCGGATAGATTCATATCAGAAACCTTAAACCTATATTTGATAAAAGCTTTTATTTTATCATTGGTTGTATTAATGCACTTAAGCGTGTTGGGCGATTTCTTACCGATCAATACTTTTTCATTGAATCTGCCATGATAGAAATCCAACAACTCTTTTAATGTCTTCTCTTTCTCCCTGATGCCGAGGTATTCGTTTTTTAGTAACTCGGCTGTTATGGTTTTGTCAAGTGCTACCATTCGGTTGTAATGCTTCAGAATATCTGCTTTGATGATCGCCAATCCTTTATTTATCTCAGTGGCTTCTTCATTGTCGCTCATCACAGCTTGTGATCGCTGGTTCCATTTTTTATTGATCACAGCATACCGGGTGGCGAGTTCGGCACGTTTGTTATCTACAGTAATTCGGAGATAAATAGTAGTCACTCCATTTTTTACACGCTTGCGGTTCAACCGGAAAATGGTTGACAAATTCATAGGTCTGATGTTTTTCATAACGCTTTTTTGTGGTCACTTTTTAGTCACCGGTTTTAATGATTTTTACCAACAGCACAATTCTTTCTCCTCTTTCATTTATCCCGGGAAACGCATACTGGTAAAGCGTTACAGGCGAAAAGGTGTCCAAAGCTCCAAAAAATTTTGGACACCTTTTTGGACACCTTTTGCCAGGCGTTTTATTGGGTTAAGGTGAGTTAAGTAAGGAAGCGTTAAAATGACAAAACCCGCGTAAACATTGAGTTTTACACGGGTTTCTTAAATCAGGGGTTATTTTCTTAACCATGAAATGTAGTCCCGACAAGAATCGAACTTGTATCTAAAGTTTAGGAAACTTCTATTCTATCCATTGAACTACGGGACCAAACCTGCTGAAACACAATACCATCCGGTTTCAGCGGCTGCAAAAATAATGGATTATCTTATTCACAGGGAGATAATGTATGAATTAACCGGCGATTGTGTAATTTGAGTTCTAAACCTATGGGAATGAACCGTAACTATCTGCTTACCATGCTCCTGGCATTACTGGTTGCAGGCTGCTGCACGCAATCTGCCAACGCACAGGACAATCGCTTAAAAGCCAATATCAACCACCTGGCCATTTTCGTAGTAGACCTGCAAAAATCGGGCAACTTCTACCAGAACATCATTGGCCTCGACACCATTTCCGAACCCTTCCACGATGGCAAACATATCTGGATGCGCATCGGACTACACGCCGCCCTCCACATCATCCAGGGAGCAGATGCGCCCATCAAACATTTTAAGAACAACCACATCTGCTTCAGTGTGCCCTCAGTAAGGGCTTTCACCGCAAAACTGAAAGAATACCATATCAAATGGGAAGATGTGTCAGGAAAAGAGGAAGGCATTACCAGGAGGCCCGACGGTATCCTGCAAATATGGCTACAAGATCCAGACGGGTATTGGATTGAGATCAATGATGACAGATCATAAATTGCTGAAATTTTAATGAGGTCCCTCGGCTACGCCCGGGATGACGGAAGTATTATATCTTTGCAGCCTCAAAATGGACTATGAAGTTTTATAATATCATTATCAAATACCGTTTCTGGCTGAGTTTGTTGCTGTTGGTAGTGGCTGTGGTACTCAATGTTACCGGAACCGGTTTCTGGCCTACTTTCCCCTTGTATTTCGTGGCCGTAATAGGCTTGTTCAGTCATTTCTTCATTGGTCCGCTGCGCCTTATCCAGGAACCTATGGAGCAGGGCAATATTGAAGAAGTAGAAAAAATACTGAACACCATCTGGTTTCCCGGCCTGCTGTTCAAACCCGTACGCTCTACCTACTATACCATCAGGGGCAACCTGGCCATGATGAAGCAGGACTTCGACACCGCCGAAAAACACCTGAAGAAAAGTACCGAGTTGGGCGCACCCATGCCCGAAGCCGAAGGCGCCAATAAATTGCAACTGGGTATGATGGCCATGCAACGTGGCGACCTGAAACAAGGCGAATCCTATATCCGCGCCGCTATCCGCGCCGGCATACCCGATAAAGAAAGCGAAGCCGTGGCTTACCTGAGCATGTGCCAGATCTTCATGAACAAGCGTGAGTTCCGCGCTGCGAAGGATTTCTTCCGCAGAGCCAAAGCCTGCAAACCCACCACCAAACAGGTGCTCGACCAGATTAAAGAAATTGAAAAGTATATCTCCAGGATGCCTGGCTAAAAAATAAGGCTTACCTTTCCATCAGTGAAAAAGGCACTCATCATAATCACCCTGGTATTGTTCTCATTATCCATCCTGGTAATGCCCTATGCCAATTACGATGATGTAACATCGCTCCAGGCAGTTTATCACAACTGCCTCAACATGGATGGCGACACCAATTTTGTGGAATTCATAGCCGAAAACTTTTTATCGGCCGGCATGGCGCTGGAAAATGACAAGGAAGACACGCCGCCTCAACCCAAACATCCAAATAATACCAACCTGGTCGTTCAAATACAAACCGGCACCCTCTACCAACAGCCGGTTACCGAGATCACCCTGGAACAACCCCTTGTTCCCGCAACGCTGATACCCGTTACCAACACAGATTACATTCCCCAGGATTATCGCCCCGGTATATTTCATCCCCCGGCTCGCGCATAAGACCATTTACCTGTATTAAAAATACCAACGGCAACACCGCTGTGTGGTAGCATATCTTTTATTTCAACTAATACAATCAGATCATGAAAAATATTTTTTCAATGATGCTCATATACATGGGCCTCATTACCGTTGCGTTTGCACAAAACACCAAACCAACCGAAGCGGCGGAGAAAGCATTCCGCCAACAATTTCCCAACGCCAAAGAAGTGAAGTGGGATAAAGAAAACGAGCATGAATATGAGGCATCATTTGTGCTGGATGGAAAAAAGGGATCAGCCAATTTCTCCGCTTCAGGTGAATGGCTGGAAACCGAAATGGCCATCCCGCAAAGCGCCACACCACAGGCTGTGCTGGATGGGTTTAAAAAAGCGCACACCGGTGCCACCATTGCAGCAATCTATAAAATAGAAACCAAAAAGGGACAAAACTATTTTGAGATCGAGTACAAGGTGAAAGGTGGAAAAACCAAAGAAGCTAAACTGGCTTCCGATGGTAAACTGATGTAAATAAACGGCCCTCGCTTGTAGCGAACAAGTCGCGAAAGTGAGGGCCTTATCAAATTGAATGGACAATGAAAAAAGCAATCGTAATACTATACTTACTCCTGCCTACAACAATCATTCTTGCGCAGAAAAAAACTGATACCGTTAAAACAGTTCCTGTCCCGATAAAAAAAGATACCATTCCCCCTCAACCCCAAAAAGATACAACTCTCACCCCCTCAAAAAAACCATTCGAAGGCGAATCGGAAGTGATCGTTGTTTCTTCCTCCCGCACTAACTCGCGCATCGAAGACCTGCCTACTAAAGTAGAAGTGCTGGGTGCCGAAGAAATGCACGAAGAGAATGGCATCAAGCCCGGCAATATTGTTAGCTTATTGGGCGATATCGCCGGCATACAAATACAGCAAACCAACGCCGCTACCGGCAATGCCGATATGCGCATACAAGGTTTGCAGGGAAAATACACGCAGATACTGCGCGATGGTATTCCGCTGTTTGGCGGCTACTCGGGCAGCTTCAGCATTTTACAAATACCACCGCTCGATCTGCAACAAGTAGAACTGGTAAAAGGATCGAGCTCTACCTTGTATGGTGGCGGCGCCATTGCCGGTATGCTCAACCTGGTGTCTAAAAAACCAAAGCTGGGCACACCGGAAGGAAGCTTCACACTCAACCGCTCTACCTTAAAAGAGAACAACCCGAACCTTTTCTTTTCTAACAGGAATAAAAATGCCGGCTATACTTTGTTTGCAGGTGGCACACTGCAAAATGCAGTAGATGTAAACAACGACGGCTTCTCCGATGTACCCGATGTTAAAAGTGTATTCATTCACCCGCGCGTGTTTTTATACGGAGGAGAAAAATCTACCGTGATATTGGGCTACACACTCAACTACGAAGACCGCAAAGGTGGCGATATGAAAGTGCTCGACAAAACAGCAGGCCCGCAAAACCAATTCTTCATACAGAACAAAAGCCTGCGCAATGTGGCCGATATTACCTGGGAGCAACAACTGCCCAACAGCGCACAACTCACAGCCAAAGCGAGTACCAGTTTTTTCAACCGCGATGTGAACACCAATGTCTTTGGTATGAAGGGAAACCAGTTCAGCTGGTACAGTGAAGTAGCCTATTCGCAGCGAAAAGGACAACACAACTATGTGATGGGCATCAACTTCAACGGCGATGATTTTAAAAAACAACACCCCGACAGCAGCCTCATACCCAACGAATCATCCAATACCCTTGGTTTTTTTGCACAAGACGACTGGAAGTTCGCCAATGCCTTCACCTTACAAAGCGGACTGCGGGTAGACGTCAACAACAGCTATGGTACTTTCGTGCTCCCCCGCTTATCGCTCATGTATAAAATGAACCGGAACATTACCATGCGTTTGGGCGGCGGACTCGGTTACAAAACACCCACGCTCTTCAATGCAGAGCTCGATGAAAGGGATTATCATTATCTCGCTGGCTATTCAACCGGAATCAAAGCAGAGCGGTCTGCCGGCGCCAATTTCGACATCAACTACAAACGCAATATGGGCGAATGGAGCCTCACCATCAACCAGTCGTTTTTCTACAACCGCATCAACCAACCGCTGCTGCTCGATAGCATGGGAACAACACCTGCGATACTCCGGTATCAAAATGCCGGTGCACCCATTGAAACCACCGGTTTTGAAACGTATATACAAGCGAAGGAAGACGAGCTGGAACTATACCTGGGCTATGTGTATACAGATGCCAGAAGAAAATACGATGCAGTAAATACAGCACTGCCCCTGATTGCGCGTCACAAACTGGCCGCCATCATTGCCTATAAATTCACTGAAAAATTCAAGGCAGGTTTTGAAACGGCCTATACCGGTGTGCAGCATCTCGACAACGGGCAAACCACCACTCCCTATGTTTTCATGGCAGCGATGCTGGGATATAAAATAGGCAAAGCCTCCTTCGTGTTGAACTGCGAAAACCTGTTAGATTATCGGCAGAGCAAAAACAACCCGGTCGTTTTCCCGCCCTATACCAATCCCCGTTTCCCCGAAATATGGGCGCCACTGGAGGGAAGGGTGTTGAATCTTTCGATGTATGTGAAGTTTTAAGTGTAGAGATACGTAAAAGTGTCGCATTTTGCGGCACCTTATGTAACTACTTTATTGCAATGCCTGGTACACCAGTACTTTGAATTTTTCACCAAGATCTCCATGGCTGTTGGGAAACTGCTGTAATACAAATTGCGCTGTGATTTTTTCCTGCGGGTCTATCCAGTAAGTAGAACTGAACATACCACCCCAACTGAAAGTACCCGGCGGGGAAGTGCTCCTGCCACTGGCGGCATCGGTAACAATTTCAAAGCCCAACCCGAATTTGGTAAGGCGCGATCCGTTCACGTACAGGTCGCCGATCTGGTTTTGCGTCATGAGCCGGACAGAATGCGCGCTTAATATTCTTTTGCCGTTGAGTACGCCGCCATTCATGAGGCTTTCCATGAAAAGGGTATAATCGTAAGCAGTAGAGACCAGTCCGCCGCCACCGGAATAAAACTTCCCATCCGGGTCAAGCGGATAGTCGCGGTAAAACTCGCCATTGATAACTATTTTCGGTTCCATGTTCACCACATGTTTGCTCTTATCTTCCGAATGCAGCATGGCCAGGCGGGTGTATTTTTCTTTGGGCAGGTAGAAATAAGAGTCCTTCATACCCAACGGCTCAAAAATATGTTCCCGGAAATACTCGGCGAGACTTTGTCCGCTCAACACTTCTACCAGGTAACCGAGTACATCGGTGTTCAATCCGTACGTGAAATGTTCGCCCGGCTGGTGCATCAACGGAAGATGTGCCAACCGCTCTATGTTTTCGGCAGAAGTGCCGTCTAACAAACCGATGCCGCCCACCACGCCGGCTTTGGCATAGATAGCATTGGCAACGGGCGTACCAATTTGCGCATAAGAGATACCTGAAGTATGGGTAAGCAGGTCGCGGATGGTAACTTCCCTTTTAGCGGGAACAGTGGTATAGCTGGAATCGGCTTTATTGAACTGGTTGAGTACGGCAGGGTTTTTAAACCCGGGAATGTATTTGGAGATAGGATCATCCAGCAGCAACCTGCCTTCTTCATATAATTGCATGATGGCCACGCTGGTGATGGCCTTGGTTTGCGAAGCAATACGGAAGATGGCGTCTTTCTCCAGCTTCTTGTGTTGTTCTTTATCGTCATAACCCAATGCCTTATAATATACCGTATGTCCGTTATGGGTAACAAGCGCAACAGCGCCGGCGATCCACCCGCTATCGATGTATCGCTGGATCAGTTTGTCGATCCTTTGTAAACGTTCAACAGAAAATCCTTTGTTTTCGGGGATTGCTACGGATGCGGAGGTTTGTGCTGATATTGTTTGATAAGAACAAACAACCAGCAACAGGCATGCAATGGCTTTTTTCATGGTATTAAGATAGACTTTTATTCTTCATACCGCCGTACCACTTCTTCCACCACCCGGGGAAAATGCAGGTGCTCCAATACATGCACTTTTTGAGCCAGGCTTTCGGGGGTATCGCCGGGTTCAACAACACAAGCGGCTTGGAAAATGGGCGCCCCCTCATCGAAATGCTCATTTACATAATGTATGGTAATGCCACTCTCTTTTTCACCGGCGGCAATCACCGCTTCGTGCACATGCCTGCCATACATACCCTTGCCCCCGTATTTGGGCAAAAGGGCCGGGTGTATATTAATGATGCGGTTGGGATAAGCCTGTATAAGGGCTGCCGGAATCTTCCAGAGAAAGCCGGCCAGCACAATGAACCCGATCTCCTGCTGTTTCAGGGCAGCTACATAGGCATCGCCCCTGAAAAAAGGTTCTTTTTCAATCAATAATACCGGAACCTGGTGATGGGCAGCTATGTTTAGCGCTCCGGCATCAGGTTTGTTGCAAACTACCAACGCCACTTTGATCCGGGGGTGACCGGTAAAATGTTCGATGATCTTTTCGGCATTGGAGCCAGTACCCGAAGCAAAAATGGCAATACGAATGGGAGAGTAGTTAGACATGAGTCAAATCTACACTAAAACGTCTGACATAAACATTCCGTAAATAGAAATAAAAGCAGCCAAATTCGCTGAAACTCAACCCTGATAAGGGTAAATAATTTTTTGAGAAGGTTTGGTTTTTGTCAGCTACGTGTCATATTTTTGCAGCCGTTCACGGATATTTTTCCACACCAAGAACCACGTTTGTGAATATGATATCTCTTAGTCGTATAGCCAAAACCAGTTTCCTCAGTGCAGTTCTTTTAATGGGCCTTTCTTTAGTGAATCCCGCCTCCGCACAGGATGGTAAGACCGTTTTTAATACCAATTGCGCCTCCTGTCACGCAGTAAATAAAAAATTGACCGGTCCTGCCCTGGCTGGTGTGGAAGATCGCTGGTCCGACAGGAAAAAGATCCATGCATGGGTACACAATCCTGCAGGTTTTGCCAAAACCGACGCGTATGCGGCCAACCTGATGAAGGAGTACAGTCCTACTGTAATGACCGGCTTCCCGAACCTGTCTGAAAAAGAGATCGACGCCGTACTGGATTATATCAAAACCGTTCCCGCTGCCGGCGCAGCAGGCGCCGCTAACCCGGCTGCCGATGCCAAAACCAGTGAAGGCGATAACAGTCTCCTTTTTGGCGTTCTCACCCTGATCCTGGCCGTTGTAGCCCTGATCTTGTTACAGGTGAACTCAAACCTGAAAAAACTGGCCGATAAGCACGAAGGTCACGATACCGCCGAACCCATTCCTTTCTGGAAGAACAAGAGCTATATTGCCATGCTCACCGTGATCCTGTTCGTGATCGGTGGTTATTTTGTGTCGAAGGGCGCGATGGCATTGGGCCGCAGCAAAGATTACCAACCCGAACAACCCATTTTCTACTCGCATAAAGTACACGCAGGCATCAACCAGATCAACTGCCAGTATTGCCATACCGGTGTATACCAGGGCAAGCAGGCCACCATTCCTTCGGTGAACATCTGTATGAACTGCCACAAAGCCATCAACGAATACAAAGGCGAAAAGATCTTCAACGAGGCCGGCGACGAAGTGAACGGAACAGCAGAGATCCAGAAATTATATAAGTATGCAGGTTATGAGTCCGGTAAACCCTGGGACGAAACCAAAGCCAAACCCATTGAATGGGTGCGCATCCACAACCTGCCCGACCACGTTTATTTCAACCACTCACAGCACGTGAAAGCAGGCCAGGTTGCTTGTCAGACCTGCCACGGAGAGATCACCAAAATGTCGGAAGTGAAGCAGTTTGCCGACCTGAGCATGGGCTGGTGTATCAACTGCCACCGCGAAACACAGGTGCAGTTCAAAGACAACGGATTCTACAGCATTTATGAGAAATACCACCAGGACCTGAAGAGCGGAAAGATCGACAGCGCCAAGGGTATTACCGTAGAGAAGATCGGCGGTACAGAGTGTCAGAAATGTCACTACTAGAACAGTAACAAAAAACACACAAAGAACGAGGCAGGCTAACCGGTAACGGTGGGCCGCCAACTGTCAACTAATAATTATGGAGCAAAAAAAGCACTGGCAAAGTTTTGGAGAGCTGAATCAGTCTGAGGCTTACAATAAAGACGTAAAAGACGAATTCAGGGAAGAACTGCCGTTTGTTGGCGATGAAAGCAAAAGCTTCCTTGACGCCAAAGCGCCACGCAGGGACTTTTTGAAATACCTGGGATTCAGCACCGCCGCTGCCGCTGTGGCCGCGAGTTGCGAAATGCCTGTAAAGAAAGCCATCCCGTTTGCGAATAAACCGGAAGATATTGTTCCCGGTGTTTCCAATTATTATGCTACCACTTATGTGCAGGATGGAGATGTGGTGAGTGTGCTGGCCAAAGTGCGCGACGGACGCCCCATCAAGATCGAGGGTAACGAACTGAGCCCTATCACCCAGGGCGGTACTTCTGCCCGTGCACAGGCATCGGTGCTCGACCTCTATGATACCGCACGCCTGCGTTTCCCCACCATCGATGGTAAAGAAGTAACTTTTGAAGCAATAGATAAAGCGGTAGCCGCTTCTTTGAACGGTCCCGTAGTAGTGCTTACCAGCACCGTGGTTTCTCCTTCCACCAAAGAAGCGATCAACCAGTTGCTGGCCAAATATCCCGGCAGCCGACACGTAACTTACGATGCGGTTTCTTATTCAGCCCTGTTGCTGGCCAATGAAGCATCTTACGGTGTAAGGGGTATTCCTTCTTACCGCTTCGACAAAGCAAAAGCAATTGTAAGCCTCGATGCCGATTTCCTCGGCACCTGGTTGAGCCCGGTTGAATTTGCCAAACAATATGCCACCGGCAAAAAGATCAACGAGAAGAATCCTGAGATGAGCAAGCACATTCATTTTGAAAGCTTAGCCAGTCTCACCGGTTCCAACGCAGATGAAAAATATTTACACCGCCCCTCAGAAACAGGTGCGGTAGCAGTAGCCCTGCTGAATGCCGTTAACGGCGAGGGTGCAACTGGTATCAGCGATGCCAAACTGAAAGCAGCTATTGAAAAAGCAGCCAAAGAACTGAACGCCAACAAAGGTGCAGCGCTGGTAGTAAGCGGCAGCAACGATGTGAACGTGCAAACAGTGGTGAACGCCATCAACAACGCCATCAATGCGAATGGTACTACCATCGACTGGTCGGTACTGAACAATACCCGCCAGGGCATCGACGCCGATTTTGTGAAACTGGTGGAAGACATGAATGCAGGTGCGGTGAACACCCTGCTGATCTACGGTGCCAATCCCGCATATAGCTGGTTTGATGCAGATAAGTTCAAAGCCGGACTGAAAAAAGTAAAAACGACTATTTCTTTCGCCGGTAAGGTGGATGAAACCGCGGAGCTCTGCAAATTCGTAGCGCCCGATCATCACTATTTGGAAAGCTGGGGCGATGCAGAAGCCAAAACCGGTCATTTCTCACTCATCCAGCCTACGATCTATCCTTTGTTCAAAACACGCCAGTGGCAAGACAGCCTGCTCAAATGGAGCGGCGCTGCTACCGATTACCTGGCCTTCCTCAAAAATTACTGGAGCACCAAACTGGGTGGTGCTGCCGGATGGGATAAAGCGCTGCAAGACGGTGTGATCAACCCCACTGGTGAAACAGCTGCTAAAGCTGCCAGCTATAATGGCGCTTCACTGGCTAATGCAGTATCTGCTATTGCTTCTGCTAAAAAAGGCGGGAAAGTTGAACTGGTGCTGTATGAAAAAATAGCCATCGGAGCCGGACAGGGCGCTGCAAATCCCTGGTTACAGGAAATGCCCGACCCCATTACCCGTGCTACCTGGGATAACTACGTGATTGTTTCACCTGCCATGGCCAGGACTTTGCTGGACATCGACCTCAACAATGGTGGTCAGGCAGACAGCTACGAAGTGAACCCACCCAAGAAAGTAGTAAAAGTTACTGTTGGCAATAAGAGCATTGAATTACCTGCGCTGATCATCCCCGGCACCCACCCCGATACCATCGGTATTGCAGTAGGATATGGCCGCAGTGAGAAGATCGGTTTGTCCGCTGCCAACGTAGGTAAGAATGCATTCGCCCTTGCTTCACTCAGCAATGGTGTAGTGAACTTCGATAACAGCGATGTTACGATCACTGTAACAGGCGAAAAATACCCGGTTGCGCTTACGCAAACACACAGCCGTTACGATACTACACAAGGTAACCGTACCGAAGTGATGAAAGAGTTGACGCTGGCTGAGTACAAAGCACATCCTTCAGAAATACGTGAAGACCGCGATAAAGAATTGCAACCGTTTGGCGGACTGGCCGAATATGAAAAGCAGGGTACCATCTATCCTGTATACGAAAGGCCGGGTATCAAATGGGGTATGAGTGTTGACCTCAACAGTTGTACCGGTTGCGGCGCCTGCGTGGTGGCTTGTACTGCTGAGAACAACGTAGCAGTAGTAGGTAAACCCGAAGTGCTGCGCGGACATGAAATGCAGTGGCTGCGTATCGACCGCTATTACAGTGGCGATATGGACAACCCGAATGTGGTGTTCCAGCCGCTGATGTGTCAGCATTGCGATAACGCTCCTTGTGAGAACGTTTGTCCGGTGGCTGCTACCAACCACAGCAGCGAAGGTTTGAACCAGATGGCTTATAACCGTTGCGTAGGTACCCGTTATTGCGCCAATAACTGTCCGTTCAAAGTACGCCGTTTCAACTGGGCCGATTATACCGGTGCCGACAGCTTCCCCGATAACCAAAGGGGTATTGTGAACGATGTGGTATTGAACATGAGCGATGACCTCACCCGCATGGTACTGAACCCCGATGTTACAGTACGTTCACGCGGTGTGATCGAAAAATGTTCCTTCTGTGTACAGCGTTTGCAGGAAGCTAAGCTGAAAGCCAAGCGCGAAAGCAGGCCGATGATAGACAGCGATATCAAAGTGGCTTGTCAGCAGGCTTGTCCTACCAACGCCATCAACTTTGGTAACGCCAACGATAAGCACAGCGCCATTACCAAAATACGTATCGACAATCCGAACCGCCAGTTCTATTCATTGGAGCAGCTGCACGTATTGCCGAACGTAACTTACCTGGCCAAAGTGCGGAACAAAGAAGAAGAGAAAGAAGAGAAGAAAGAACACGCTTAATAAAATTTGTCCTGGGCTTAAGCCCAGGGATAAAAAAATAAGATCAGATGCATTTAAAGTATGAATCACAGCTCAGGGAACCGTTAGTGAATGGTGATAAGAACTATCACCAGGTAACGGAAGACATTGTTCGCCCTATTGAAGCCAAACCCCCGCGGTTGTGGTATGTGGGGTTCTTCACTGCTGTTGCCTTACTGATGTTTGGGGTGTACAGTGTTTACCGGGATGTAACCTACGGTATCGGGCAGTGGAACCTGAATAAAACGATCGGTTGGGGCTGGGACATCACCAACTTCGTATGGTGGGTAGGTATCGGTCACGCCGGTACGCTGATCTCTGCGATCCTGTTGCTGTTCCGCCAGGGATGGAGAACAGGGGTGAACCGTGCGGCTGAAGCGATGACCATCTTTGCGGTAATGTGTGCCGGACAGTTCCCTATCTTCCACATGGGACGTGTGTGGATGGCTTTCTTCGTATTACCTTATCCCAATACACGCGGACCACTGTGGGTGAACTTCAACTCACCACTGTTGTGGGACGTGTTTGCGATCTCTACATACTTCACCGTATCCTTGCTGTTCTGGTATTCCGGTCTGATTCCCGACTTCGGTACCATCCGCGACCGCGCTTTTACCAAACTGCGCAAACGCTTATACGGTATCGCTTCATTCGGATGGAGCGGTTCTACCAAACACTGGCAGCGTCATGAAAGCTTATCACTGGTACTCGCCGGTTTGAGTACGCCGCTGGTACTTTCTGTACACACCATCGTATCGTTCGACTTCGCCACTTCAGTGATACCCGGATGGCATACCACCATCTTCCCACCCTACTTCGTTGCTGGTGCGATCTTCTCTGGTTTTGCGATGACACAAACCTTGTTGCTGGTGGTACGTAAAGTGTTTGGACTGCAGGATTACATTACCATGGGACACATTGAAGCGATGAACAAAGTAATTGTGTTAACGGGTTCCATTGTGGGTGTGGCATACTTAACAGAATTGTTCATGGGCTGGTACAGCCAGAATAAATACGAAGGATATACCTTCTGGTACAGCCGTGCTTACCTGTTCAGTCCTTATGGCTGGAGCTACTGGGGCATGATGGCTTGTAATGTATTGAGTCCGCAGATATTCTGGTTCCGCAAAATGAGAAGGAACCTGTTCGTAACCTTCTTCATGAGTATCATCGTGAACATCGGTATGTGGTTCGAGCGTTTCGTGATCATCGTAACATCACTGTACCGCGACTACCTGCCTTCCAGCTGGTCTGTGTATTACAGTCCAACTATTTGGGAGGTCGGCTTCTACGCCGGAACCTTCGGATTGTTCTTCACCTGCTTCTTCTTATTCGCTAAATATTTCCCTGTGATAGCCATTGCCGAGATCAAGTACGTGCTGAAGACAACGGGAGAAAATTATAAGGCGAAGATGACACCTATAGAAGAACAGAGCCTGGAACATTTTGCGCACGAACAAGCGCATCACTAAGCATAAGAATGTAAACTGAAATACATGGCAAAAAAGAAATTCGTAGTAGGCTGTTTTGATGATGAAGCCGTTCTGTTTCCTGCAGTGAAAAAAGTACGCACCGCAGGTTACAAGATACACGATGTGTACACACCCTTTGCTGTACATGGCCTGGACCATGCGTTGGGCATCAGGGAAACCAGTCTGCATACCGCCGGTTTCATTTATGGTATCACTGGTACCACCACGGCATTGAGCGGTATCTCCTGGATCCTGGCCAAGGACTGGCCTCTGAACTTCGGCGGTAAGCCACACTTCGCTTTGCCAGCCTGGATTCCCATTACGTTCGAGCTGACGGTATTGTTCTCGGCTGTGGGCATGGTACTCACATTCTGCTATCTCTGCCAGATAGCGCCTTTTGTGAAGAAGCACCATTTCCACCCACGCGCTACAGACGATCTGTTTGTAATGGTGATCGAGTGTACCGACAAGACCAATGTAGACGACCTGCGTTCATTCCTGCACAGCAACGGCGCTGTAGAGACCGATGTACAGGTAGCAGAAACCGGCTGGTGGCTGGGCAGGTACGATAAAGATGAAATGCCTTTTGAAACCAAGCAAGCAGTAGTTGCTTAATTACAATATAGAACGACGATGAATAAATTATCTATCATAGCTGTTTTGTCTGCCGCCACGGTGATTGTAAGCTGTAGCGATGTAAAACGCACACCCGGACATATTTATATGCCTGATATGGCTTATAGCCGCGCGTATGAAACCTATGCAGACCACAGTAACCTGGCAGAAAAGGGTATCAATTTCGACAACAGGCCGGTAGCAGGAACCATTGCACGTGAAGAGGAAATGCCTTTCCCTTATGCCAAAGACCAGGGTACCGATACTACCAACTATGTTGCATCTAAGCAGGTGAAGAGTCCTTTCGATTCGTTATCAACTACCGATGCAAAAGAGGCGGAGCGTTTGTACCAGATCAACTGCGGTATCTGCCATGGTACCAAACTGGATGGTAACGGACCGCTGTATAAAGGAGGTGAAGGACCTTATCCGGCTGCACCCAAGAATTTTATCGGAGACCCGGTGGTTTCTGTGATGCCGGAAGGACAGATGTTCTATTCAGTTTCTTATGGGAAGAACATGATGGGTTCTTATGCTTCTCAACTGACTCGCAAACAGCGCTGGATGGTAATCAAATACATTAAGAACAAACAACTGGCGGCTAAAGCTGCAGCAGCTGCTCCGGCAGCCGATGCAACCGCGAAAAAATAACTAATCAGAGGATCAAAATAAAAGATTAACGATGGCATCATCTATCAGAACGCAATTTGAGATTCCCGGAAAAATGAAAACCTGGTCATTGTCGCTCATCGGCATTGGGTTGGTTGCATTGGTGATCGGACTGGCAACCAAAGGTTTGAGCAGCGATGAACACGAGCAGGCGCATTTCTGGGGTACATTGATGTACAATACCATCTTCTGGACCATGATCTGCAATGCGAGCATGTTCTTTATCTGTGCTACCACATTGGCCATGGGCGGATGGGAGCAAACGTTCCGTCGTGTTTGTGAAGCGATCTCTACGATGGTGCCTATTTTTGGATCTATCACTTTTGTAGTACTGCTTTATGTGGTACTGGGCAACAAACACCATATCTATCACTGGCTCGACAGCGATGCCGTTGCCAACGATTCTTTGTTGAAAGGAAAATCAGGTTTCCTGAACCCTAAGTTTTTCATCATCTGGACCACCCTCACCCTGGGCTTCTGGAGCCTGCTGGGCTGGAGGATGCGCCAGCTGGGTAATGAAGCAGATGAGCCGATGGATGCAGAACAGGGCGCCAGCTTCATCTGGAGAGGTACCATCCGCGCGGCATTGTTCATTGTTTGGTTCGCCCTCACCGTAGGTTCTACCGTTCCCTGGTTGTGGATGATGAGCATCGATGCACACTGGTATTCTACCATGTACAGCTGGTATACTTTCGCCAGTTCATTCGTATCAGGCATGTCATTGATCGCATTGTGGGTGATCTATCTCAAAAACAAAGGTTACCTGGAACTCACCAACCAGGAACACCTGCAGGATCTCGGTAAATTCATGTTCGCCTTCTCTATCTTCTGGACCTACCTATGGTTTGCACAGTATATGCTGATCTGGTATGCAAACATCCCTGAAGAGACTGTTTATTTCAAACACCGTGTACAGGGGCCTTATAAAGGGATTTTCTTCCTGAATCTGATCATCAACTTTGTATGCCCGATACTGATACTGATGAAACGTTCTGCAAAAAGAAATTATACCCTGATGACTTTTATGGCAGTGTTGATCCTCTTCGGACACTGGATCGATTTCTACCAGATGGTAATGGGAAGCCTGTCTAAAGAGCATGTAACCCTGGGTTGGCTGGATTTTGGTATCCTGAGTTTGTTTGTGGGCATGATGATATATTTTGTAGGAAAGTCACTGGCCAGCAAGCCGCTGGTGCAGAAACACCATCCCTTCATCAAAGAGAGTGTTATTCACGTGGTATAAACCGTATAGAAGCGTATTTGTTAGAATTAAGAAAATATTGATAGCGTTATGACAATGTTTTTAACCATAGCTGTGATCGTGCTGATTTTTGTTGTGATCTTCCAGATTGCCAAAGCCAGCGAATATGTAGCAGTATTGAAAGGTGCGGAAACCAGCCGCAAGCAGAACAACAAGATCAATGGCTTTCTCATGCTTGCCTTCCTGGTGCTGGGCCTCATAGGTGTGTGGTACTGCAACAAGGAATTGTATGGTAAAACCTTATTGCCGCATGGCTCTGCCAGCGTTGAAGGGGAGCGGGTAGACTCTATGTTATGGGTTACATTGGCTTTAACCGGATTGGTATTCATCCTTACCCAGGTATTACTTTTCTGGTTTGCGTATAAATACCAGGAAAAAGAAAACCGTAAAGCGCATTTCTTCCCGCATAGCAATACCCTGGAGTTGATCTGGACCATCATCCCGGCCGTAACACTGACCATATTGGTGGTGATTGGCTTGCGTAACTGGTTCTTATTCACCGGAGAACCTCCTAAAAATGCCATGGTAGTGGAAGTAACCGGCCGCCAGTTCAACTGGATGTACCGTTACCCAGGAAAAGACGGCACTTTTGGTAAAAAATATTTCAGGAACATCGATGATGCGAACAATAACCCCCTTGGGTTGTTATGGGATGATGCAATGGGTCACGACGATGTGGTTGCACAGACCATGTATCTCGTAAAAGGAAGACCGGTTAAATTGATCATAGGTTCAAGGGATGTAGTACACGATGTAGGTCTGCCCCAGTTCAGGATGAAAATGGATGCGGTACCCGGTACACCTACTACACTGTGGTTTACCCCCAAGTACACCACCAAAGAAATGCGTGAAATTACCGGCAACCCCAATTTCGTTTATGAGCTCAGTTGTGACCAGATGTGCGGTAATGGACATTACTCCATGAAAGGCTCCATAGAAGTGGTAGACCAGGAAGAGTTTGATGTATGGATGGCTAAACAAAAATCAGCTTACCTGACCGCTTTCCCTGACAAAGACCCGGCCAATGCCAAACCGGCCGCAGACAGCACCAAAACAGCTGCTGTAAAAACAGAGGCAACTGCTGTGAAGAGCACAGCAAAGATGTAAAAACAGAAGTTAGAACTTAAAGAATATTTGTATGAGTAACGAAGCAGTAGTGCATGCACATCCGGGACTGGCGCATGAGGTTCATGGCGATCATCACGAGCATCATCATCATGAGACTTTCATCACCAAATATGTGTTCAGCCAGGATCATAAAATGATCGCGAAGCAGTTCCTGATCACGGGTATGGTTTGGGCTGTACTGGGTGGTTTGATGAGTGTGTTGTTCCGTTTGCAACTGGGTTATCCCGATGCCACTTTCCCCTGGCTGGAAGATATCCTGGGTAAATGGGCCAAAGGCGGACGTATTTCTGACTCTGCATACTACGCACTGGTTACCACGCACGGTACCGTACTGGTGTTCTTTGTATTGACAGCAGGCTTGAGCGGAACCTTTGCCAACTTCCTCATTCCCCTGCAAGTAGGAGCTAGAGACATGGCTTCTCCTTTCATGAATATGCTGAGCTACTGGTTCTTCTTCATCGCCAGCGTGGTGATGTTGTCTTCCCTGTTTGTTGAAACAGGTCCTTTCAGCGGTGGCTGGACAGCTTATCCTCCGTTGAGCGCACTGGGGTCGGCTTCTCCCGGTTCTAAAACGGGTATGGATCTATGGCTGATTGCCATGGCCCTCTTCGTGGTATCGTCGCTGCTTGGTGGTTTGAACTATATCGCTACCATCCTGAACATGCGTACCAAAGGTATGAGCATGACCCGTTTGCCATTGACCATCTGGGCCCTGTTCTTCACTGCCGTACTGGGTGTGTTGTCATTCCCCGTATTGTTATCAGGCTTCATCCTGCTGATATTCGACCGTAACTTCGGAACAAGCTTCTATTTATCAGATATCTTCGTCAGTGGTGTGGGCGCATTGCCTAATGAAGGCGGTAGCGCCATCCTGTACCAGCACTTGTTCTGGTTCCTGGGACACCCCGAAGTATACATCATTCTCTTACCGGCCATGGGTATGGTATCGGAGATATTATCCATCAATTCACGCAAACCCATCTTCGGTTATATGGCCATGGTGGGATCGCTGTTCGCTATCGCTATCCTGGCCTTCCTGGTATGGGCGCACCACATGTTCGTAACGGGATTGAACCCCTTCCTCGGATCGGTATTCGTATTGCTTACCCTGTTGATCGCGGTTCCTTCGGCCATCAAAGTTTTCAACTGGCTCACCACATTGTGGCGCGGTAATATCCGCTTCACACCCGGTATGATGTTCGCTATCGGCTTTGTAAGCCTGTTCATCTCCGGTGGATTAACCGGTATCTGGCTGGGTAACTCAGCACTGGATATCCACCTGCACGATACGTATTTTGTGATCGCTCACTTCCATATTGTAATGGGTGTGGCTTCCATGTTCGGTATGTTTGCCGGTGTATACCACTGGTACCCCAAAATGTACGGACGTTACCTGAACAATACACTGGGTTATATCCATTTCTGGGTAACCATCGCCGGTGCTTACATGATTTTCTGGCCCATGCACTACCAGGGTCTGGCCGGTATGCCACGTCGTTACTACGACTACAGCAACTGGGAAAGCTTTAAACAATTCGTGGAACTGAACAGGTTCATCAGCACCGTGGCGATGATCGTATTCGCTGTGCAAATCCTGTTCCTGTTCAACTTCTTCTATTCTATTTTCAAAGGCAGGAAAGTGACTTCACAGAACCCATGGGGTGCTACCACACTCGAGTGGACAGCTCCTATCCGTCCTGGTCATGGTAACTGGACCGGCGAAATACCTGAAGTACACCGTTGGGCTTATGACTATGGTAAGGATGGAAAAGATTTCATTCCGCAAACCACCCCGGTAGGATCTGACGAAAGCGAACACCACTGATGATATGGTTGCAACAGACGCATCAACACCTGCTCCTTTCTCCCTGTCAGCCAGGTTGAAAGATTACATGCAGCTGACCAAGTTCACACTGAGCTTGACAGTAGTGTTCTCCTGTGTTGTTTGCTACCTGCTGGCACCCAAAGTGGTGGAATACAACTGGTGGATGATATTGCTGCTTTTCATAGCCGGCATGCTCATCACCGGCAGCGCCAATGCCATTAACCAGGCCGTTGAAAAAGATACCGATGCAGTGATGAAGAGAACTGCCAGGCGCCCTGTGGCCAGTGGCCGCATGTCGCAGCAGGAAGCCTATACTTTTGCACTCATCGCAGGAATATTGGGTGTGTTGATGATGTGGTATTTTTTCAACGGCTCTTCTGCCTTGTTATCTGCCTTCAGTTTATTCCTCTATGCCTATATCTATACGCCGCTGAAAAAGATCAACTCCATTGCCGTGCTGGTAGGAGCTTTTCCCGGCGCACTGCCCTGCCTGATTGGCTGGGTGGCGGGCAACGATGATTTCAGTGCAGGAGGATGGGCCTTGTTTGGCATACAGTTCCTCTGGCAATTCCCGCATTTTTGGGCCATTGCCTGGGTAGCGCATACCGATTACAGCAAGGCTGGATTCAAACTGCTGCCTTCCGATAAAGGTCCTACGAGGTTCACCGCCATGCAAACAGTGATGTATGCTGTGCTGATGATACCCGTAGGCATATTACCTTATTATTTTGGCATAGCAGGAAAGACCAGTATGTGGATTGTACTTGTATGTAACCTGTTCATGGTGGTACAATGCCTGCGACTGTATAAGGGAATGGACGTGAAATCTGCCAGGCGCGTGATGTTCAGCAGTTATATCTACCTGCCGGTGGTACTGCTGGCGCTGCTGGCAAATAAATTGTAAAGAGCGATAAAATAAATGTGATGATGATGACAGCGATACAACAACCCAATAGGCCGCAAAGGCTGCACCCGCACAAGTTTACCTTGTGGGTGGCCATTGGTAGTATTGTGATGATGTTTGCAGGGCTCACGAGTGCTTATATCGTGAAAAAGAACCAGAGCAACTGGCTTGAATTCCAGCTGCCAGTTATATTCCGGTATTCCACCGCGGTGATCCTGGTAAGCAGCCTCACCATGCACCTGGCGCTCAAAGCCTTCAAAGCAAGGGAAATGGGGCGTTACCGTATGCTCATCAGCACCACGGCCCTGCTGGGACTCCTGTTCATCACCTTGCAGTACCTGGGCTTCCGCAACCTGGAAGCACAGCATATTGCGCTGGTAGGGGAAAAAAGCAATTCATCTGCTTCTTTTCTCTTTGTGATCACCGGTCTGCACATGGTGCACGTACTGGGTGGAGTAATAGCCCTGCTGGTGATCTTTGCAAGGGCTTTCAGCACACGCATCAAGCAATACAACAGTATGCCGCTGGAAATAGCCGGCACTTACTGGCACTTTGTGGATGCGCTTTGGATATACTTGTTTGTTTTTTATAACTGGATCGGGTAGATCCCAAAAAAGTTGCGGTTTCTGCAGCTTTTTTAAACCGTACCCAATATTTTTGTAACGAAATTTTCAGTGTAATCATGTCAAGTACAACAACTGCAACAGCATCCAAAATGTGGGGTGGAGGGAAGAGTCCCTTCAACGTAGAGTATGGAAAATTGATGATGTGGTATTTCTTAATGAGCGATGCCTTCACATTTGGTGCATTCCTGATCTCTTACGGCACCATCCGTTTTTCTACCAACGGCTGGCCTGACCCCAATGAAGTGTTCAGAAGCTACCCCTTCGCTTCCGAAGGAGTGCATGCGCCGCTGGTGTTTGTGAGTATCATGACATTCATTTTGATCATCAGTTCGGTTACCATGGTACTGGCGGTGAAAGCCGGTCATGAAATGGATAAGAAAGGAGTGGTAAGAAACCTGATCCTGACCATCCTGGGCGGACTGGCCTTCCTGAGCTGCCAGGCATGGGAGTGGAACCACCTGTTTCATGAAGGCGCCTGGTGGGGACGCAATCCTTTCATCAACCATGATGGTACCGCTTCTTCTACCAACTTTACCAATTTCTTCTTTACCATTACCGGGTTCCACGGATTCCACGTGTTTTCAGGTGTGATCATCAACATTGTGATGCTGACCATGACCCTGATGGATAAATTTGAAAAGCGCGGACATTACCTGATGATTGAAAAAGCCGGGTTGTACTGGCACTTTGTAGACCTGGTATGGGTATTCGTATTCACTTGCTTTTACCTGATCTAACAACAAACAACTAAAAACATTCTTCACATCGATTAAGATATTATTATGGCACATTCAGAAGAACACAGCGGAGGAGGCACCAAAGAGATTTTAAGGGTAACGCTGATCCTTACGGTTTTAACCATCATAGAACTGGCCCTTGGTTTCTGGATGATGGGCATGCCGCTGGAAAGCACATCAAGGCTGGTTACCAAAATAACCATCATTGTGCTGATGCTGGCAAAAGCTTTTTATATCGTAGGTTATTTCATGCACCTGAAACACGAGATCAGGAACATGATCATGACCATTGTGGTGCCTTTGGCCCTGTTTATATGGTTCATCACCGCATTCCTTTACGACGGTAATTCATTCCGTCACCTGCGTAATACGTACGACCCCCATTTCAAAGAGCAGGCTACCATTAAAGTAGAGAAGAAGGAAGGAGAACATGCTGTGGAAGGCAAAGAGGCCAAGCCAGCCGAAGAGAAAGGCACTGCAGTGGAACAACCTAAACATTGATGGAAGCATCATCATACTGAATTGATAAGAACCACCGGCGCTATGGCGGTGGTTCTTTTGTAAATGAGCTGACATGAATAGAAAAGCGCTGTTGGGTTTATGTGTAGCGGTATTGTTGCCGGTGTTTTGTTACCTGGTATTGAAATATGCCAGCGAGCGGGCGGTTGACATGCCCCGCCGTTTTTTGCTGGATACCGTGATTACACGGGTAGAGAAAGGCAAAGAAGTGAACGACAGCATCTGGCACAGATCAAAAAACATCCGCCTGGTTAACCAGCTCGGTGATACGGTTAGTCTCTACGACAATCCCGGTAAGATCATCGTAGCCGATTTTTTCTTCACCAGTTGCAGAAGTATTTGTCCCATATTAACGCATAATATGGTCAGGTTGCAGCAGTCGTTCATCAAGGGCGGCGATGTGCGCAACAAGATCGATACTTCCATTGTTCAATTCCTTTCATTTACTGTTGATCCCGACCGCGATTCTGTTCCGGTGCTGAAAAACTATGCCGATCATTTTGGTGTGCAGCACGATAACTGGTGGATGCTCACGGGCAGCAGGGATTCGATCTATCGGTTTGCATTCGAGGAACTGAAAGTAGACAAGTTCAGCGAGGAGCCGGTATCGCCCGATTTTGTGCATACCAGTCGCTATGTGTTGCTCGATAAAGACCGTGTGGTTCGGGGATATTACAACGGACTCGATTCGGTATCGATAGGTAAGCTGGCGAGAGATATAGGATTGCTGATGCTGGAGAAAGATGCACGGCAACCCAGTACGGTATTCAGAGAGATCATTGACCTGGGTTGGTTGTGGTTGTTGGTGGCGTTGATGATCACTTTCTTTATCTTGTACCTTCGGAAGAAGAGAAAAGGGAACGACTAACTAAACTAATACATACTATGCTGGAACCTGTTATTGTCAAGAACGATAAAAAAGCCCGTTGGCTGATCGCCATTGTTTCTTTCGTTGTATTCAGCGCAGTCGTGATTATGGGGAGGGTAAAACTGAATGTACACCCTGATTTCGACGTACGCATCTTTGCTGTAATCAATGCAGTGCTCAACAGCGTTGTGGCATTGCTGCTGATAGCTGCGCTGATTGCAGTCAAACAGAAAAAGTACCTGCTGCACAAAAGAATAATGATGACGGCGCTGGTACTGTCTGTTATTTTCCTGCTTTCTTATATCGCCCATCACCTGTTGGCCGGGGAAGCCAGGTTCGGTGATATCAATCATGATGGCATCTTGAGTGATGAAGAGAAAGAAGCGGTGGGCATCAAATTACGTCTGGTGTATTACCTGATCCTTTCCACACATATTTTCCTGGCTGCTATCATACTACCCTTTATTTTATTTACTGCTTACAGGGGGTTAACAGCAGAGTTTTCACTCCACAAAGAGATTGCAAAGATTACCTGGCCTCTGTGGTTATACGTAGCTATAACAGGTCCTATTGTATATTGTATGATTAGTCCTTATTATCCCTAAAGATCAGAGCGCCAGTTCAACTGCGGGATCCCAGAATTTTTTTTCAAAGTCAAGGATGGTATCATCCTTGACTTTTATTTTTTCCTTAGCTAGTAGTTCTTCCATTAAAGTAGGTGTGGCGAATGCGGCTTTGCCGCTGAGCATGCCATTGCGGTTCACCACACGATGGGCCGGCACTTTTGGCTTAACAGCGCCTGCTCCGCTCATAGCCCATCCTACCATGCGTGCACTCATGCGGGTACCCAGGTAAGCGGCGATGGCGCCATAAGAAGTGACCCTGCCCCTGGGGATTTGCCTGACCACATCATATACCTGTTCAAAAAAAGAAATGTCTTCGCCGCCGCTGGGTAAAACGGTCTTTAATTTTTCGGATTTCTTTTTGTTGGGCATAAAGCAATTTAAGATTAATTGCGCACAGGCCATCATCCCGAGCGGAGCCGAGGGATCTGTTCAAGTATTCGGCAGATCCTTCGACTCGCTTCGCTCGCTCAGGATGACGGTCCGTCTCGGTTCAGGCACGGCTTCGTAGTTGAAAGGGCAGTGCCTGCAGCCATTGCCACAGCAATAGCCTTTCTCTAAATGGTATTTCTCGGTCAGTACCATATAGGGGCCTTCGTAGTAGAAGTCAATGCCTTCAATCAGTTGCTTGCTCACCGATGAGTTGTTTTAATGCTTCGTCTTTCTCAACCGGCAGTTCTTTGTTCAAGCGGAAACAGAGGTAGTGAATGCGGTTGCTTTCTGCGATATCCAATCCTTCGTAATGCGTTTTTATTTGCAGCTCTTGTTTAACGTTTGTGTTAGCATAAACATCGCCGGACTGGTCAATAACCTCGAGGCCAAATAAGTTAATCACTGTTAGGGTAAACTCATACAGGTCGGGACTATCGGTTTTGAGGTGAACCAGTCCGTTGGATTGCAGGAACCGTTGATAAAGACGCAGGAACCTGGGATGGGTAAGTCTTTTTTTGGCACGGGAAGCACGGAGTTGGGGGTCGGGGAAAGTGATCCATATTTCGGCCACTTCGCCGGGCTGGAAATAGTCGGCCACCTTATCGATCTGCGAACGCAGGAACGCCACATTATTCAACCCTTCCTCCAACGCCGTTTTGGCCCCCCGCCAGATGCGGTTGCCTTTGATATCAATACCAATAAAGTTGCGGCTGGGATAGAGACGGCCCAGTCCTACTGCGTATTCCCCCTTACCACAAGCCAGCTCAAGGGTAATAGGGTGTTCATTCTTAAAGAACTGTTTCCATTGACCAGGCATATCCTTTGGATATTCCAGCACATTGTCAAAATGCCTGATAGCTTCGAAACGGATCAACTTTTTTTGTCCCATGAGGCTGCAAAATTACTTAGTTTGGGCCTCTTATAGTTGAATTCTAAGCAAGAACAGGAAAAGGCTTGTTTTTTGATGTGAATTAAACATCAAGCTTTTTTATGAGTCTATCATTTAAACCCTACCTAAGCAATGAGCGTTTCAATCCTGTATATTGACCCGGGATCGGGCAGTTTACTATTTCAATTACTCGTATCCGGACTCCTTACCGTATTGGTATTTTTCAAAAAAGGTGTCCATTTTCTGAAAACGATTTTCTCTTTGAAAAAAGCGCGTCCTGCACTTAAAGAGGAAGAAGAGGGCGGGTAATGCAGCAGGCTATTTCATACCGTGATAAGCATGGTTTTGTAAGAATTGCAGACGATTGCACTGTGTTCCGCTTTGTAACGTATTCATACGCAAAGGAGTACGATCTACTGATGCAATCGGGTTTGTACAAAGAACTGGTAACCAGGGGGTGGATGATTGCCCACAAGGAATCTACTATGACCCCGGAGCAGATGCCGCACTATTACAAGATATTGGAACCGGAATGGATTCCTGTGATCAGCTATCCATCGGAATGGTCGGTAAGCCAATGGAAAGATGTGATAGCTCGTTTTTTATCCATCAACCTGCTTGCCATCAGGCATGGCATGATACTGAAGGACGCCACTCCCTACAATTTCACTTTCCACGATGGGAAATGCCTGCTTTTCGACACTACTTCTTTCGCGATATATGAAGATGGCCAGCCCTGGATGGCCTACCGCCAGTTTTGCGAGCTCATGTTGGGGCCTTTTGCACTGATGTGCTTCAGTGATAAGCACTGGGGCCGGTTGCTGAATGCTTTTATAGACGGCTGGGATTTGCCTTTTGTAAGCCGGAACCTTCCCGTCAAAACCTGGCTGAATCCTACTTTGCTCATACATATTCATTTGCATGCCAGGTATAAGAGGAAAGGAGTTGTACAAGCGGACACTACCAACGGTTTCAACAGGCAAAAGCTGGAACTATGGTGGCAAATGCTTCAACGGTCCATTCAGCGATGGCAGCCTCGTAAGCATCGCCGCCAACAATGGTTGCATTATTATGATGAGGGTATCTTATCAACGGACTATATCAACGATAAAACCAATAAGGTAACTGAATGGATCAGCGCGGGTTCTTCGAACTGTGTGATCGACGCAGGAGCCAACAACGGTTATTTTTCATTGATCGCCGCCCGGTATGCAAAAAAAGTGATGGCCATTGAAATGGATCATGACTGCGTTGATCAATTGTATGGGCAAATCAAAGAACAGCAAATCAACAACCTTACTGCCATCATTGCCGATCTTACCCAGCCTACACCGGGAACCGGTTGGAAGAACGAAGAGAAGATAGCGTTGATAAAAAGGGTGGAGCAAAAAGCAGATATGATACTGGGACTCGCACTGGTACATCATTTATGTATCTCAAAAAATATTCCCCTGGCTTTTGTGGCAAAACTTTTTGCAGACATTACCACCAAACATGCGATCGTGGAGTTTATTCCGAAAACAGATGAAAAAGTACAGGCCATGCTTCGCAACCGGGAAGATATTTTTGATGATTATACGGAGGCCAATTTCATTGCTGCTTTCAGCACTTATTTTACTATGCAGGAGCAGTATAGCTGTAAGGCTTCTCAAAGGAAATTGTTCTTATGGATCAGAAAATAAAGGACTTTTTCCGCAGGCAATGGTATCCGTATTTATACGGACTGGCATTTTTGCTGTTCAAAACGGTTCGTTACATGCCTTCTTTTGCATGGCCTGTTGCTTTCAACCTCTATGTGCTTTACATTGCCATTACCTGGCTTTTGCTGGAAGCGTTTAAAAAGGCGGCAACGGTTGCGTATGCAGGAATATTTGTGATTATGTGCTGGGCTTCTTTGCTGCATGTAATAGGAATAGCGCAGCTGCTTGGGTTTGAATATGCCTATATACCCGCGAATTTTTATTATGCTTTCTATGTGTTCGTGTTATGTAGTTTAATAGCAGCCCGCTACCTGCTCAGGAAATGTAAAAAAGACTATGCGCGTTACCTGAATTCACTACTGAATACTTTTTTGCTGATCATTTGCCTGGTGTTTGCAGTGAATGGCTCAGTAACAGTGGGGCAAGAGAAGAAAGATGTGGTCAAAACAGCGCCCTCAGCCATTGATCTTCCCGGCAGTGGAGTGAAAAGAGATATTGTATGGATATTGATGGATGAATACGGATCTTCTAAAGTATTACAAAAAGTGTTTGCATTCAGGAATCCCTTTGATACCATTTTACAGCATCATGGTTTTTGTTTGCTCCCCTCTATCCAAACAAGATTTCCCAATACCTTGCTTTCATTGAATGCGCTTTTCAATGAAGACGACAGCATACGGCCTGCAAACTTTTATGCAGGTATAGATGCGTTGAAAAAAGCAAGCTGGATACAACGGATCAAAAGAGATGGATACCGGTTCGTGAATCTCAGTTCGTTTGATATAGGCGGCGAAAATAAACTGGAAGACAGAAGCGGCTATCCTAGTACCTACCTGGATCAACTGATCTCGGGAACCTTCTTTGGTATGATGATCGAAAAAGCACGGTTTACCGCTGCCAGATGTAATGCATACAACCACCGGTTATATGAAAAACTAAAGACAACGCTTTCGGAGCAACCCCAATACCCGCGTTTTATTTGGGTGCATCTTGCCATTCCGCACGAACCATTCTCCAGAGACAGTGCAGGCGGCCCGGTGTCTTTACCAGCCTATACCGGCAAGGATAGTGTATTGATCAAAAAATGTTATACCGGTTACCTGGAATATGGCAATCACTTGCTGCAACAATTGCTGGATACGCTACAAACATGGAAGGATAAAATTGTGATCATTACGGGCGATCATGGCCCCCGCTATTCTTTTATTAAAGAGCCGGGAGCTTCCAGCCATCCCTATGCCGCCGTGTATATCCCGGAAAAATATGATACGGCTGCCCTGCAACAGCTCCGTTATATTTCAAATCTGCCTTCTTTTCTGAAGCAACACGGATTACCTTGAACCGCTGGCGACGATTACACATTGTTTGAAGTTGTATTTCAAATCAATGCAGTTATTCTATTTGCTATCTTGTTAAACTCTTTCAGAGATGTGGAGCTTGTTATCTTGTTCACTTTTATATTGAACACGTTTTTACCTTTCCTGACCATAATAAAATAAAAGTGTACCTTATCCGTGTGAAAATACGCCTCATCGCCTAGGTTGTTTATGTTTTCGATGCCATGAGGTTTGTTCGCCAGCATAATGTCTGCGTATTTCTTTTTAGCATCCGAAATTTGCCGGTATTGTTCAAACAAAAAATAGATCGCTCCTGTTTTCCCCGTAGGGGCATCTTTGTCATCCGTCAAGTAAGCACAAAGGTAGGAAGCTGAGAGTCCTTTAAATTTTGAAGAACTATCGGCTAAATGAGTGGATTGGCCCATTATTTTATCGGCCTCTGTTTTAGTAAATAATTTCGAGGGATTTATAATCGGCTGGTCATCTAAAAATTTGGTTTCTCTGGTAACTCTTTCGGCAATGGGTGAAGCGTGTTCACCGTATAAGTCCTGCTTACCTGTAGACCATACAGTTACAGCAAGTTCAATCACTGCCAGCATTTTAATGAATAGCATACTGCCCTACATTTTACCCTCTTCATAAAATTACGTCATCTTATACTTGCAGCGCATCACATATTAATGATACAATTATGTTCTTGCTTCAGTATATTGAAACCTGACTCAACTGATCAACGCAAGTTGCCCCAAAAGAAAAACCGCCTTGTAAGTGATTGATTTACAAGGCGGTTTTTCAAAGGTATGCTGTAGGGGGAGGGCTCGAACCTCCACGAGGCAGTTAGCAATAGCGCAAAGTTCAGTGGTCGACCCTGGTCGCCCGGATATTACTACCCGCGCGGCTCTACACTACGTTTATCCTGTGATCCTCACCCCCGAGACAAGAGGGCATGTCTGCCAAAGATTTCATCACCCCACAGTATTGATAAGAACTCGTTTGCCCATCGTTTAAAGATGGTTGTCATTGTTTGACAGCACAATGTTAGATAAAATACCTGATTTGTTGCAAATGTTTCAATAAATATTTTGTATTTATCGAAAATGTTCAATAAATTGCATATTATAATTGATTTTATCAAAAAAATAAAGGAAAATGTCTTCAAAATTGAATCTTGACAAACTCGATTTCCAGATCATCCAGGAAATGATGGAGGATGCTGAGATTTCCTATGCCGACCTGGGAAAGAAGCTGTTCGTGTCGGGAGGTACCATCCATGTGCGGATCAAGAAACTGGAAGAACTAAATATAGTTAAAGGTAAAAGATTATCGGTTGACCTCAAAGCCCTCGGGTACGATGTAATCGCATTCATTGGTATTTACCTCGAAAAAAGTTCTTTATACGATACTGTTGCCAAAGAGCTCAAAAAAATACCGCAGATCGTGCGGCTCAACTACACCACGGGTAACTACAGCATGTTTGCAGAGATCGTTTGTAAAGATATCCAGCAGCTGCGTTTTGTGTTGCACGATGAATTGCAGAAGATCAAGGGTATTGAAAGAACAGAAACTTTTATTTCGCTGGAAGAAAGCTTTTGCAGGAATGTAATAGTGATACAGGAAAATTAATTTTTGTTCCGCACACTCAATGCATCCCTTAAACCATTGCCCAATAAATTAAATGCCAGCACGAGCAACATGATGGCAATACCGGGCGCCAGCGCCAGCATTGGGTTATGCGTGATGATGAAATTATAATTCTCTTTGATCATCAATCCCCAACTGGGCTGCGGTGGTTGCACACCTACGCCCAGAAAACTAAGTCCCGCTTCTATTACAATGGCCGAAGCAAAATTGCTGGCGGCGATCACCATAACCGGACCAAGTATATTGGGCAATACATGCCTGAAAATGATCCTTGCATCTGAATACCCCAACGCTTTTGCGGCCTGGATGTATTCCAATTCGCGAACAGCCAGCACCTGTCCGCGTACCAGTCGCGCTACGTTTACCCACATGGTGAGCCCTACTGCTACAAATACCTGCCAGAATCCTTTCCCCAACATCAGTGTAATAGCAAATACCAACAAAAGTGTGGGTATGCTCCAGGTTACATTGATGAGCCACATGATCAATTCATCTGCCCATCCCCTGAAATAGCCAGCCAACGCGCCCAGCAGGATACCAACGGTGAGTGAGATGAGCACTGCGATCAATCCCACGCCCAGACTCACGCGCACGCCGATGATGAGCCGGCTGAGCAGATCCCTGCCAAACTTATCGGTACCAAACAGATAATGCACACGTATAACCGGTGATGCAGCATCGATGCGCGACAATGCAATCGATTTGCGTTCGGTGATGCCTTCGTCTACAAATTGCTGATACACCATACTATCTCCTTTCACAGCAACAGCAGTTACGGGAACATATTGCCATCCATCTTCCGCACCATTGATCAATCGTTGCCAAAAACCGGTGCGCACCCATTCTTTGTCGCGACGGATTTTTAAAAGATCCATGGTGAATCCCGGCTTCTTACTGCCGATCTCTGGTATCATGCGATTGGCATTGGGTGAATGATCGGGCGCGATAAAAAAAGCGAACAGTGCAAGCAACAAACTACCCGCAATTAGGATCATACCAAAACAGGCGCCTTTATTCTTTAACAACTTTTTAATAAACGGTCCGGGCATAAGGATTAACGTAAAAAAAGAAAATTAAGGAAGAATGACCGATGCAGGGATTTGTTTCGCCGAAAAAGAATAAAGCTGGTTAAACATTTGCAGTTCTATTTTGTCTATCATCTGATAAATCCTAAGCACTATGAAAAGTATTTTTGCGTTTATTCTATCACTACTGGCCCTGGTCTCTATGATCGTGTATGCCTGGTGGCCCGAATCGAAAGAAGTGCACGAGCTGAAATAATCATTGCACTTTCCTTCCTTTCCATTGGTAAGAGCCGAATTTGCCCAGCCATCCGGCAACAACGGTATAAGCAATATGGAAGGGCTGCATAGGAAGGAACCAGTACATGGCAGGCAAATGGCCATAAAATTTGCTTACCGGTATCATAAAGCTCAATTCTACGAGTGTCTTGATTGCGATGAAGATCAGCCAGGGCACCCATCCCCCCGTAAAGAATAAGCTACCGACAAGCCACAGGAACAGACAGGCATTCAGGGCGTATACCAGCGCCAGGGTACGAAATATGCCCCGGTCCTGGTAAGCATCTGCTTTGCTGGCCCAACGTATGCGTTGGTTGATGAAACTGCGCCAATCGGCCATAGGCGCCGTAGCCATGATGGCCCCTTGGGCAAACAGGTATCCCATCCGGTTCGGGTATAATTGCTTGATCTTGTGCATGAGGAACATATCATCTCCGCTGGCCAGGCCATCGATCCCTTTAAAACCATCCACCGCATAAAATACATCCTTCCGATAAGCCAGGTTAGCGCCATTGCACATGGTATGAAAACCGGCCGATACTGCCGCCGCAGTAATGCCCTGCAGGCTGATAAAATCCAGCAACTGGAACGTATCGAGAAAATTACCTTTTGTTGTGAACATCACAGGCGCCGCCACAAATACAGGTTGGTATTGCCTGATATATGCATCTAACAGGGAGAGCCAGCCGGGTTTTGCCTGGCAGTCGGCATCGGTGGTCACCACCCATTCCCCGCTACTCGTTGCGATGGCCAGTTCCAGGGCCTTTTTTTTGTAAGAATTCAAAGCATTGGGCTCCACATGGTCGGCCATATTGATGAGGCACAGGTTGGCATGTTGCGCCTGCCATGCTTTTACAACAGCTTCGGTACGGTCTGTAGAATGATCGTTCACTATAATGACCTCAAAATGGGTACCTGGATATGATTGTCCGAATATGGAAGCCAGACAGTTACCGATCTGCCCTTCTTCGTTCCGCGCCGGTATGATGATGGAAAAACGCGTGGGAGCGCCGGGTACCGGGGCCGGCTCAAACGGCCGCAGCCGTAAAAACCAGCTGCGATATTGGAGAATAAGTACAGCGTAGACAGCCAATAACAGCGTTGTAACAATGATTATGGCAGTATACATCGAACAAAGAAACTTATTCTTGGAGATATCACAAAAACAGCCGTACTTTGAATTAGTTGCATAACTAACTATATGTCAAACAACCAATTTAAAAGAGGAGAGTTATACAGCGTCATCAACAATATGGCGTCTACCGCTGTGGCACGCCGTATGCAGAAGAACTTCAGGCGGGCGGGGCTCGATATCACCATCGAGCAGTGGAGTGTATTGTATCATTTGTGGAAAGAAGACTGCCTAAGCCAGCAAGAGTTGTGCAACAGAACATTTCGCGACAAACCCAGTATCACGCGTCTCATTGATAACCTTGAAAAACAGAAACTGGTAAAGCGTATGCCTTCCAAAGAAGACCGGCGTATTAACCTGGTTTGCTTAACAGAGACAGCCAAAGAATTGCAGGACCGTACGATTGAACTGGCCAACCAAACGATGAGCGAGGCATTGGTGGGCGTGAACAAGGAAGAGATTGAAACGGTGAAAACAGTTTTGCAAAGAGTATATGATAACCTTACGGGCAATTAGCATGATCTTCTTTAACGCATAAATTTCATTTCATGGAAACGAAACAAACAACCGCATTGCATGGCGGCGAATGGCTGATCAAAGAAAGCAATCCGTTCGATACTTTCATCTACGAAGATTTCAATGAAGAGCAAAATATGGTGATGGATATGTGTCACCAGTTCCTGGATGCCGATGTGATACCTGTGCTGGATAAGATCGATAAAATGGAACCGGGCCTGATGCCTTCGCTACTGGAAAAAGCTGGTGAGCAGGGATTGTTGTCCACTTCCTTACCCGAGCAGTATGGCGGTTTAGGTAAAGATTTCATTACTTCTACCATTGTGAACGAAGGATTGGGCGGCGGCCATTCTTTTTCGGTTGCGCTTGCAGCACATACCGGAATTGGTTCATTACCCATATTGTATTTTGGTACGGAAGCGCAGAAACAAAAATATATCCCCAAACTGGGCAGCGGTGAATGGAAGGGCTCTTATGGTTTAACAGAACCCAACAGTGGCAGCGATGCATTGGGTGCCAAGACCACCGCCAAGTTAAGTGAAGACGGAAAATATTATTTGCTGAACGGACAAAAATGCTGGATCACCAATGGTGGTTTTGCCGATGTGTACACTGTGTTTGCCAAGATCGATGGCGATAAATTTACCGCCTTCATTGTAGAGAGAGGATTTGAGGGATTCACACAAGGACCCGAAGAACACAAGATGGGCATCAAAGGTTCTTCTACTGTGCAGTTGTATTTCCAGGATTGTAAAGTGCCTGTAGAAAACCTGCTGGGTGAAATTGGCCGCGGTCATATCATTGCATTCAACATCCTCAATATCGGCCGCCTGAAACTCTGTGCAGCCGCACTGGGCGGTGCGAAGCGTGCCGCGGATATTTCCATTCAATATGCCAAAACAAGGGAACAGTTCAAACTGCCCATTGCCAGGTTCGGTGCCATACGCCACAAGATGGCCGAAATGGCTATCCGCATGTGGGTTTGTGAAAGCGCTTTATACCGCGCCGCCAAATGGATTGATGACAAAGAACGGGAGCTGGAAGCCAGTGGTAAAACTTTTGCCGAAGCGCTGCTGGGTGCCGCCGAAGAATATGCCATCGAATGCGCCATGCTGAAAGTATATGGCAGCGAGATGCTGGATTATGTGGTGGACGAAGGCGTGCAGATACACGGGGGCAATGGTTTCAGTGATGAATACGTGATTTCCAAAGCCTATCGCGACAGCCGTATCAACCGCATTTATGAAGGTACCAACGAGATCAACCGCCTGCTTACGGTAGACATGGTATTGAAACGCGCCATGAAAGGCAAGCTCGACCTGATGGGTCCTGCCCTTGCCGTGCAAAAAGAACTGATGAGCATCCCAGATTTCGGGGCCGAAGAAGAAGGGGCATTTGCCAAAGAACGCAAATACATCGTCAATTTCAAGAAAGCCATTCTGATGGTGGCGGGAGCCGCCGTGCAGAAACTGATGATGCAGCTCGATAAAGAACAGGAAATACTCATGAACATCGCCGATATGGCCATCGAAACCTTCAATGCCGAAAGCGCCCTGCTGCGGCTGATAAAACTGGCCGACAGCAAGGGGATAGAAGCAGTTGCCCTGCAGGCCGATATTGTACGCACTTACCTCTACGATGCGGCCGACCGCATCAACAAGGCCGGTAAAGATGCGCTGAACGGCTTTGCCGATGGCGATGAACTGCGGATGATGCATATTGGCCTCAAACGCTTTACCAAGCTGGAGCCATTCAATACCAAAGATGCCCGCAGGAGGATATCCGACAGGCTGGTGGCCGATAACGGCTATCATATCTGAGAAAAGGCCCAAAAAAATTCTTGGATTTCATAAATTTTGTTAATATTTGTTTTGTTTTACGGTTGCTTGCTCAAACAGTGGCCTCATCACCAAATGGTAGTGAGGCCATTAATTTTTATCATCCCATCTTCCCTACCTTCAACAGATGAAACGATTTTTTCTTTTTATCTGCCTGGTGATGAGTATTTGCAGTCTAAAGGCACAGACTAATACTTCTTATGTGGCCGGACTTGCTACCGGCAAATTGCCTGCGCTGGTCTATGGCCTGGGTGAAGACAGGCTGGGCGGCGCCAAAATGGGCTATATCGATTCAAATGTTGTGCTGCGTGTGATAGACTCTACCAAAGACCTTTATAAAGTACAACTGTCGAAGTCTCACACTGCTTATATCGAGAAACCTTATGTTCGCTTCGATACTATTGTGCAGTTAAAACCTTTTTACCTCACCAATTCTTTCATGGCCAAAGGCGATTCGCTGTTCGATTATGTAAGCATTCATGTAGACGGGAAGTTGCCTTACAAGAGCTGGATGGAAATTGATCCGGCCAGGATCATGGTGGATATATATGGTGTGCAGAGCAATACCAACTGGATCACCCAGCTTCGTTCGCTGAAAGAAGTGAAGAATGTGTATTACAACCAGGTAGAAGATGATGTGGTGCGCGTAACCATTGAACTGCAACACAAGCAACATTGGGGTTACAATATTGCTTACAAAGGGAACGCACTCACGGTGAGGATCAAAAGACAACCGGCTGTGCTCGACATACGCAAGCTGAAAATAGCCATCGATGCGGGACACGGAGGAACCAATACAGGCGCATCGGGCGTTAGAACAGGCGCTGAAGAAAAAACATACACCCTGCTTTTTGCCAAAGCATTCGAAAAATACCTGAAGCTCCGTGGCGCTCATAAAATCATCATGACGCGCAGAACCGATACTACTTTCGATAACAAAGACCGTGTATTGTTCCTGCAACAGCAGAACCCCGATCTGCTCATCAGCTTTCACCTCAATTCCAGTAATAACGAAGAAGTGAAAGGCGTGAGCACGTATTATAAGCACATCGGTTTTCGCCCGCTTACAACGGCCATTTTACGCAATATGCTTACACTGGGACTCGATGAATTCGGCAACGTAGGCAATTTCAATTTTGCATTGAATGGCCCCACCGATTTTCCCAACAGCCTTGTTGAGATAGCATTCCTGAGCAATGCATCTGATGAAAAGCGTATACTGAACGCCAAGTTCCGCGACGATGTAGCTAAAAAAGTATACTTAGGAATTACGCAATGGCTGTTATCAATGAAATAATTAGCCAATTCGACAATTCGGCAATGGGTTAATAAATGCTCGTACAGTATCAAAAAAACATTGCCGAATTGTCGAATTGCCAAATTGTCGAATTAATGCTTTATGAATCTTTCGAAAAATTCCATCGTACGTAACATCTGATCGATGCGCTGGCGGTTGTTGCCACTGCGGGTAAGTTCATGGGTGCCACCGGGATGCCTTACGTATTCAACGGTGCGGCCCAATACTTTCAGGCTCTTGTATAACATTTCACTTTGTATGACGCCCGTGCGTAAATCGTTTTCGCCATGGAAGATGAGATAAGGTGTATGGATATTCTGCACATAGCTGATGGGCGACTCATGTTCAATCACTGCTTTCGCTTTTTCTTCCCAGGGATAGCCGCCGAAATAATTCGGTACCAATCGCCATGCATTGCCTTCTCCGAAGAAAGTACCCAACTCATATACGCCGCGTTGTGAACAGGCTGCTTTGAATCGCTGGTCGTGCGATACGATCCAGGCAACAAGATAGCCGGCATAAGAGCCGCCGGTCACTGCCATACGCGCTGTGTCGATAAAGCCTTCTTCCACTGCTTTGTCCAGTGCAGTGAGCACATCGGAAGTGGGGCCTGTACCCCAATCGTTGATATTGTCACGCAGAAATGCAGCGCCATAACCACCTGATCCGCGGGGATTGCAATACACCACTGCATATCCTTTAGCGCAATAATACTGGAACTCATGCCACATAGAAGATTCACCAGGGCCCCACATCGCAGAAGGTCCGCCGTGAATATTTAAAATGGTCGGATATTTTTTACCGGCTTCATAGTTGTACGGTTTCATCATCCAATATTCAACTGTCATGCCCTTGCTGTTCACAAAAGTTTTTTTCTCGGGGAAGCTTAGATACTTGTCTTTGATCCAGGCAGTATTGAAGTTGCTGAGCCTTTTTTCATTTTTACCATTGCTATCTGCTACATACAATTCGGAAGGATCAGCCACTTCTGTTTTAGCAAACACAATAGCATTCGGTTTCAACGCATAGCTGTTGAGGCCCACGTTGAAGTCGAACAACGCTTCCACTTTGCGTGTTTGCATGTCTACCCTGTACAGGGGCGCACCTCCATTGCTTTGGGCGATGAAGTATAAATATTTTTCGTCTTTGCTCCAGCCGAGTGCGCCCTTGCTGCGATCGAACGGAATGTTGATGATGTCGTTGGCTGTTCCGTGCAGCGGCATAACGGCCAGTGTGGGCACATCCACAAAAGAAGTGTTACCATATTGGAAGGCCAGCCACTTGCCGGAGGGAGAAACAGTTGGACTGTTATAATTCTTTCCGGCCTCACCCAGTATTTTGCGGAGTTGGTGACTGTTCAGGTCAACCAGGTAAATTTCACTTTCCAGTACACGGTCGGGATGCCGCACAGAATCTACATTGCCGCTGATGACAAGCTGTTTGCCATCGGGCGTGAATTCGGCATTGTTGAAACGGTGAAACCCATGCGTTACGGCTACGGGTTGCGCGTCTGGCTGCAGGCCAATCAAAAAGAAATGGGTGAAATACATTTCAGGTGAAGTGGTAGACTCTTCCTGGAAGTTGAGCTTGTTGAATACTTTGGCCTTTTTATCAACGGTGTTGAGGTCGAGATAAGCCCTGATCTCCTCGAGGTCGCCATCGGGATCGGGCTTGGTATTGGAGGCTTTGAGTTGTTCATTGCCGGCAAAACCCGGTTTTTCATAAGGCCATTGGGGGATGGCTTTACCTGGATTGAGCAGGGAATCTTTCAGTAATTCCCGCAGGGAGATGCTGGAAGAGAACAGGATCTGATGTCCATCGGGACTCCATTTGGGAGAGGCGGCCCCATATCTCGAATGTGTCAATTGTTGGGGTTCGCCGCCATCGAAAGAGAGTAAAAATACCTGGGGCTTGCCTTCGACCGCCCTGGTGAAAGCCAGTTGTTTTCCATCCGGACTCCAGGTAGGCTGGGTAGCGTTCTCTTTGGAACTGAGCAGGCGCGGAACCGCTGAGCCATCTACCGGTACCAGGTACAACTGGTTTACATACTTGTATTCCCACCTGGCATCGCCATCGGGTTCAATAGCGGTAACGCTGAAAACGGCTTTGGAACCATCCGGACTCAACGTAATAGCACCCACCTGCCTGATCTTCAGCATGTCGGTTACTTTCATGGGCTCCTGACCTTTTTGCGCACAGAGAAGACCGCAGTAGCAGCAGCTCAACAGAAGTATTAATTTTTTCATATATCAGTTTGTGCGGTTAAAATACAAAGAAATGACAGTACAAGCCTGATGGTTTTGTAACTTAGCGGACTCAAATTGGTTTAAGATGTCAGCAGCAGCAGCAACGAGCGTTCCGCTCACCGCGAAAGATTTTGCAACAGACCAGGAAGTAAGGTGGTGTCCGGGTTGTGGTGATTATTCTATACTCGCACAGGTACAAAAAATAATGCCTGGGATAGGCGTACCCAAAGAAAATATTGTTATTATCAGTGGAATTGGCTGCAGCAGCCGTTTCCCTTATTACATAAATACTTTTGGCATGCACTCCATCCACGGACGTGCAACAGCCATCGCCAGTGGGTTAAAAGCCACCAGGCCCGAATTGAGTGTTTGGATCGTAACCGGTGATGGGGATAGTCTCAGCATTGGCGGCAACCATACCATTCATTTGCTGCGCAGGAATTTCGATGTGAATGTACTGATGTTCAATAACCAGATCTATGGTTTAACCAAGGGGCAGTATTCACCTACTTCCGAGCAGCAAAAGATTACCAAGAGTACGCCTTTCGGAAGTATCGATCATCCGTTCAATCCGGCTGCACTGGCTATGGGAGCCGATGCCAGCTTTGTGGGCCGCAGTATGGACCGTGATCCCAAGCACCTGCAATATATGCTCACACGTTCGCACCAGCACAAAGGCGCTTCTTTCCTGGAAATATACCAGAACTGTAACATCTTCAATGATGGCGCTTTTGAGGTATTCACTGAAAAATCATCAAAAGCCGATGAGGCTTTGTTCCTCGAACAGGGAAAACCACTGGTATTTGGTGCTACCCAAAACAAGGGTATCAAACTGGATGGTTTAAAACCTGTGGTGGTGGAATTAGGCAACGGCGTCAGCGCTGATGACCTGTGGATACACGATGAGCGTGATTTCTTCAAAGCACAGTTACTGGTTCGTTTGTTCGATGACCCCAATAAAGAAGGCGGCCATTATCCCCGGCCCTTCGGTGTGTTCTTTGAAACAGACCGTGCCTGCTATGAAGATGTGATGAGCATGCAGATAGAAGAGACCATCGCTACCAAAGGAAAAGGCGATCTGGATAAACTGTTGCGCGGTAAAGAAGTTTGGGAAATTATATAATGCCGGTTGGGTATTAATAAACGCTGTCGCCAATATTATTGCGCATGGCAATCAGCGCCAGTCCTACTCTTGACGATACCTGCAATTTCTGGTACAACAGGTCGCGGAAATTATCGATGACACGTAGTGGAACACCCATAACTTCTGCGATCTCGCGGTGTGTTTTTTCTGTACAATAAAGCGCTAGAAATTCTTTCTCTTTTTCATCCAGTTCATTTACCATTTTTTGCTCCTCGTCGTCGGCGCTATTGGTAGACTGGAAATTATGAATGATACTGTCACAGGTAACCCTGTTGAGGTATACGCCTTTATGCATCAGCCCGTCGAGCGCCGCTTTCAGTTCCTGTGGCCGGCAATCTTTCAACAGGAATCCCTTGGCGCCGTTCTTGAACATCCGTATGATGGAACGTTCATCGCTGAGCATGGTCAGCGCCAGTATTTTGATTTGCGGGTAATGGTTGGTGAGCCATAATGCCGTCTCGTACCCATTCATCTCGGGCATGGTAATATCCAGGATAACAATCTCAGGCAGGTTTTCGGGATCCAGTTGTTTGACGAATTGCTTTCCGTTATTGGCTTCAAAAAGAACGGTATAATCGGGAAAAGAATTAATCAATGAAACGAGTCCATTCCTCAGCAGTACATGGTCATCGACCAAGACGATCTTTGTCATAGCAGCGCATTATATAGATAAATAATCATTTCCAGTTTGGTTTTGAAAAGACAAAACCTATGCCGGAATGATGCGACTACAAATTTGCGGGTTTACAACAGAATAAAATGAGGTGTTTATACGGAATTCGTATGTAGAAATCACCATTTTTAAAACAGTGTTTTTCACGTACAACTGCAGAAATCACCTATTCAGTTCTTTATTGGCGAGTTCAAATATTTTTTTCTTTTTCCAATTGTACCAGGGATGCGGAAAAGTTTTCTTCATCATTGTGTCAATCGTACGCATTCCAAACAGGTTCCATACACCGCTTAATTTTCCGGTGAAGGAAGACTGCATAGCACGAAGGCTCATGGCAAATCCGCTGTCGAGGTATTCCATGTGGTGCCAGTATCCGGCAGGCATGAAAAGTGTATCGCCATGTTCCAATACAGCATCATATCCCCTGGCCAGTCTGAGTGCAGGGAAGGTTTCGTAATCGGGCGTGCTGTTGTGCTTGTAATAATGACTGAAATCGGCCAGGCTCAATACTTCAAAGGGTTTGCGGTAGAGCTTGTGTTCTTCTTCTTTGGGAAACAACAATACACGCTTCCTTCCCACAAACTGTATATGCAGGATATGACTCAGGTCGATATCGAAATGCATGTGGGTGATGCTGGTGGCGCCGCCCACGAATAACATGGGATAGCGCTTTACAAAACCCGTCATCAGTTCATCGGGCCAGGTAAAATCATTGGTGAGTTGTGGTGCGTGTTCGAAAATATTGAAAAGAAAAATGCGCCATCCGGCGGGACCTTTGCGGATCATATCAATGTATTCACCAAAGGTCTTGTAATCGTCGGCCTTGTTGATGGGGGTATACGCATCACTCTTGGTATTATTATAGAGGCCTACTTTTTTATCGCCCACCAGTTGCTTGAAATAATCCCAGTTCCATTTCTCATAAGCCGGCCAGCTTTTAGCCAGGTCTTTTATAATGAGGGGGCGATTGGCTTCGTAATAATTTTTTTTAAAATCTGTCGCACTGATCGAACTTACCACGTCAATAGCCTGTAACTGCATAAAGGAAATTTTACATGCAAAAATAAGATGAATGCGCTATTTTTAGGGATGCTTTTGCATATCCATCCGGACAATCCACAGACCCGGCATTTGAAAACTGTTGCAGAATGTCTTTTATCGGGTGGCATCGTCATTTATCCTACTGATACAATATATGGACTCGGATGCGATATTTTCCAGCACAAATCGGTGGAACGCATCGCGCGTATCAAACAAATAGAAACCCATAAAGCGCAATTGAGTTTTGTTTGTTACGACCTGAGCGACCTGAGCCAGTATACCAAGAGCACCTCCACGCCCCTATACCGTTTATTGAAAAGTCATTTGCCCGGTCCTTATACTTTTATCCTGCCGGCCAGTAAGGAAGTCCCTAAAATTTTACAGAGCAAAAAGAGTACCATAGGGCTCAGGGTGCCCAACAACCGCATTGCCCGTGGCATTGTACAAGAACTGCGCCACCCTATATTATCTGCTTCTTTGCCCGGGGAAATGGTGGAAGAATACACCGATCCCGAACTGATCTATGAGAAATTCGGCAGCCAGGTAGATATTGTGATCAATGGCGGCATTGGCGGTATGATACCTTCTACGGTGATCGACTGCACACACGATGCGTATGAAGTGATCAGGGAAGGAGCAGGTGTGGTGGATTTTTGATGATGTTGAAACTGTGCCGGTGGTATTTACACAAACCATGTTTTTCAATGGCAGTCCTGTGGTCGGCTGTTCCGTACCCTTTGTTGCGATCCCATTTATATTGCGGAAATTCCAGGTGCAGCTCCTGCATAAACGCATCGCGGTATGTTTTGGCGAGAACGCTTGCGGCGGCGATGCTGGCATAAATACCATCGCCTTTGACAATACAACGATGCGGGGTTTGCCGGTAAGGGATGAAGCGGTTGCCATCGATGAGCAACAACTGTGGTGAAGTCGTTAACTGATCAATGGATAAATGCATGGCTTTGTAAGAAGCTTTGAGGATGTTGATGCGATCGATCTCGTGATTGTCTACCTGCGCCACTGCCCAGGCGATGGCGGCAGATTCTATCACAGGTCTCAACGATTCACGCTGCGTTGCAGAAAGTTGTTTACTGTCGTTCAGCAACGGATGATGAAAATCGACCGGCAGTATTACTGCCGCTGCAAATACTGGTCCCGCATAACAACCCCTGCCTGCTTCATCACAGCCCGCCTCTATCAGATCCTTTTGAAAATGCGATTGTAACACGCGGTAAAATTCAACATTCCGTTTCATATCTCCCAATACAGTTTCAGTACCTTTGTGCCATTCTGAAAAAGGAGTTATGGATACAACGGCACGTTCTTCGAAATTAGTAGCCACCTGGTTGCTGGTGGGAGTGGGTATGACAGTGATACAGATAGCGCTGGGGGGCATTACCCGTTTAACGGGAAGCGGGTTATCTATCACCGAATGGAATGTAATTACGGGAACAATTCCCCCATTGAATGAGCAACAATGGATGGAAGAGTTCAATAAATACAGGCAGACGCCGCAGTTCTATTTATTGAATTTCGATTTTACCCTCTCCGATTTTAAATTCATTTTTTTCTGGGAATGGTTTCATCGTTTGTGGGCTAAGTTGATCAGTATGGTTTTTGCCGTTGGATTTATATGGTTTCTGTTGAAAGGCCATTTCAAGAAAGAAATGATCAGGCCACTCCTCATATTGTTTTTACTGGGCGCTTTACAGGGAGCAGTAGGCTGGATCATGGTAGCCAGTGGTTTAACGGGCGATGCCGTATATGTGAAACCTACCCGGCTGGCCCTGCATTTCATATTTGCACTGGGACTACTCTGCTACACTTTCTGGTTTGCTCTGCAGCTATTGGTGAAAAAAGAACAGTTAACCTATAACACCGGTGCGAGAAAATGGAATTGGTTATTGCTTTGCCTGCTGGTAATACAATTGTTATATGGTGCATTGATGGCCGGACATAAAGCGGCTACGGCGGCGCCCAGCTGGCCCACCATCAATGGACAGTGGATACCGGAAAAAATGTTTGCCAATGAACATTTCCTGCTCAACTTCATCGACAACAAAACGTTAATCCATTTTATACATCGGGGGCTGGCGTATTTGTTGCTGGTATTGATTATTATCTGGACGTTGCGATTGTTTAAAACAAAAGGAACAGGGTTATTCGATCGCACCAGATGGATGCCGCTGGCTGTAGTAAGCTTGCAGGTATTGCTGGGCATTGCAGTAGTACTCACCAGCACCGGTATCGAACCGGGTAAATGGGGTATATTTGAATGGACGGCGCAATTACACCAACTAATAGGCATGTTGTTGTTGCTGTCACTGGTGTGGATGCTGTATATTGTGCGAAGGGAAAGAGCGGTAGTGTAAATCAAGCAGCAACTGCTATAAAAAAATGGTCTTGGTTGTATGAAAAAATACCTGGTTGGTTTCTGGTTCTCACTGCCTGTTCAGCTTTTACTCCTGCACCTCCGCAGGTACCAGGTATTCCTGTTGTTCTGGTATATTTTATTTGCCACGGTAGCCGGTGATTTCATGCATACATTCGGTGCAGATTCTCTTTTCCTGGCGCCTGAATATTTTGGTGAAGTGAGTCCGATCAGTACCGGCATTGTGGGTTTTTCAGTCGGTGTGTTCATCATGAGCTGGAATATCACCACTTTCATCCTGCACAGCAAGCACTTGAAATTCCTCGCTACAACGGCGCAACCATTCTTAAAATACTGTATCAACAATGCGGTGATACCACTTACTTTCCTGGTGTTTTACTTCATCAAAGCCGTCAATTATGCGAGCGACCAGGAATTGTTTCCTTTGTCGGAAGTATTGCTGATGGTGGGCGGTTTTGCAGTGGGCATTATCTTGTCTATACTCATTGCATTCATTTATTTTTTCGGCGCCGATAAAACCATTTACAGGAGTATGGCCAATGTGATTACCACGGCCAATACCCGTTATGCAGAGATATCGAAGAATAATCCACTACCCAAAGAAAAGGCCGACCTGAAAGTAGATTGGTTCCTGAGCGCCAGCCTGCACCTGCGCAAACCAAGGGATGTGCGGCACTACAGCCAGGATTTCCTCGATACCATTTTCAAACGGCACCATTTTGCGGCCGTTATTGCCATACTGGTTGCGTTCATTTTCCTGGTGGCATTGGGTTATATTTCAGATACCCGCTTGTTCCAGCTGCCGGCCGCCGCCAGTATCACCGTATTCTTTGCCATACTGATCGCGGGAGCAGGCGCTATCTCTTTGTTTTTACATAGCTGGAGTCTGTTGTTGCTGGTATCGATCTATGTGGGCATGAATTTTTTGTACCAGCGCAATATCATCGATCCGCGCAACAAAGCATACGGACTGCAATACGAGGGTAAAGAAGAAAGACCTGTTTACAGTCGCGAGTCTGTAATGAAGATGGCTACCCGTGAAAACACGGAGGCTGACAAAAAACAGTACCTCGAAATACTGAACCGGTGGAAAGCCAAACAGGGAAGCGATAAGCCCATCGTATACATCATCAACACCAGCGGAGGCGGTACGCGAAGCGCTACCTTCACCATGAATGCATTGCAAAGGCTCGACAGCATGATGGGTGGTGAATTGATGAAAAGGACATTGCTCATCACAGGGGCTTCGGGTGGTACACTGGGTGCTGCTTATTTCAGGGAACTGTACCTGGAGAAACTGAAAGGGAATTCGATCAACCTCCACGACGGACAATACGTTGATAATATTTCAAAAGACCTGCTGAGTCCTTTGTTCTCTTCTTTTGTAACGCGCGATATCATGGGCCCCGTACAGAAATTCAACAAGTTCGGCTACCAGTATTCCAAAGACCGTGGTTATGCTTTTGAACAGAAGCTCAGTGAGAATACCCATGGGGTGCTTGATAAACGGTTGCAGGATTATGCAATACCGGAGCAAACGGCGCAGATACCTTTCATGTTCTTCAATTCCGTTATTAACCGCGATGGAAGGAAAATGATCATCGGAACCCACCCGGCGCGATTCCTGATGCGCCCTATGACCGATGTTACACATATTACGCCTTTTGATGCCGATGCGGTGGATTTCCATACTTTCTTTGCCAAACAGGATGCGATGAACCTGAGTGTTTTGTCGGCATTGCGCATGAATGCCACTTTCCCTTATGTATTGCCCAATGTATGGTTGCCTTCAGACCCGGTGATCGATGTGATGGATGCGGGGTTGCGCGATAACTTCGGACAGGAAACGGCACTCCGTTTTATTGATGCATTCAAGGGCTGGTTCCAGCAGAATACCAGCAAAGTGGTGTTATTGCAGTTGCGCGACAGGGGGTTGGGCGACTGGGAGCGGCCTTTCGAATCGAGTAACCTGATGGACTGGCTCACCAAGCCTTTTTTACTCTTGCAGAATAACTGGTACAAATTGCAGGACTATTACCAGCACGATCAACTGGAATATTTCTTTGAAGGGTATGGGTTGCAATTTCACCGGCTTTGTTTTCAATACATGCCCTCCCGCAACGATGCGCCGGCCAGTCTGAGCTTTCACCTTACCGCTGCAGAAAAAAGAGACATTGCACTGGCATTGGATAACCCGCTCAACAAACACGAATTTATGAAGTTGGAACGCATCATGAAATAAGCATCAGGGCTGTATCAACTGAAAATAGTCTTTTAGCAATCTTATATTGAACTCTTCCGCGGTTTCCCTGGGTTCGCCATCGATATGCAGCGGCGCCAGTTTGAGGTTGCGGATGGTGAGCGCAGGCGTTTGAAAATACAGGATGTTTTTCTTACCCATGTCATCTACCAACTGTTGCAGTTTATTGTTGCCGCGTATTTGCCGGAGGATGGCAAAGGGCAGTTTGGCTTTGTTCATTTTCTGAGCGATCACTATGTCGAGCAAACCGTCGTGCAGACTGGCTTGTGGCGCAATGGTGAAATGATTGCCGAACTGGTTGCTGTTGGCGATGCTGATGAAAAAAGCTTCTGCGAAAAAAGAAAAATTATCGAGTACGATCTCGAACTGGTAAGGATGTGCTTTGAAATAATGCAGGATGCTTTGTTGTGCGTAGGTAAACAATCCGCGGGTGGCTTTGGTAGAAAAATCATAGGCTACCTGTGCATCGAAGCCAATGCCACTGAGCATGCAGGAATATTCATTGTTTACCATGAATGCATCAACGGGGGCGGCCTTGCCTGCGAAGATGAGCGCCAATGCCTGCTGTGGTTTAGATGGTATGCCTGCGGCCAGCGCCAACCCGTTACCTGAACCCACCGGTATGATGCCGAATTGAACGGGAACGTTACGCAGCGACCGGGTTACCTGGTTCACGGTACCGTCGCCGCCAATGATCACGATATCGGTAATTTTTTCGGCCAGCACTTTATCGCGCAGCCAATCGTAATTACCGGTAGCATTGGTGTCGGTCATTTCATACGAAATGCCCTGTGCGCTTGTTTCCCGCTCTACCAATTTTTTGATGCCCTCTTTTTTGGCAGTTCCCGAAATGGGATTGACGAGATACACTATTTTTCTTTCCATCATCAAAAATTAATGTTCATGCCCGGCTTAGTGTGTTTTATTCTGGTGCAATGCTAAACATTAACGTGTTGTGCTATTGAAAACTCAGGGCATGTTTAATCTGAGCTAGTTTTTTTCCGTTTAAATGATTAATCCAGTGTAAGATTGACATTGAAG